>JBIITV010000244.1:0-3365 GCA_044340325.1 Lysobacteraceae bacterium | reverse complement strand
GAGGATCTGCATCAGGCGGTGTCGACGTGGGTGCGCAAGGGCAAGTACGGCAAGCTGCTGGGGCTGTGGGTGAAGGGTCTGGCGATGGATTGGGACGCCCTGTACGCCGGAGCGCTGCCCGCGCGCATCAGCCTGCCGACCTATGCGTTCGCCGATGAACGGCATTGGGTGGACCCGCCTGCAACACTGCCTGCTTCAGGCGCACAGAGCGTGCATTCCGCCGAGATCCTGCACCCGCTCGTGCATCGGAACGTGTCGGATGTTCACGGATTACGTTTCTCAGCCTCGTTCGATAAGCCACCCCAGGATATTGCGTATCTCGAAATAGCGCGTGTCGCAACCGCGCTTGCGCACGGCGACGAGAATGTCGGTGCGTGCGCGCTGAGAGAGGTGAAATGGGGCACGGTTCCGCCATCCGCAGCGATGCCCACAACACTGCAGATTGCCCTGTATCCGCACGCGCGAACCACTACTTTCGAGATCTTCAGTTCGCCTGCCGCATCCGCTGAGCGGCTGGTCCATTGCCAAGGTCTGATCGGCGCACCGGACTGCCCCCTGTCGTTCTCCGTACCGCTGCACGATCTGCGCACGAGGCTCGTGACAGGATCGTTGCGCGGTCGCCCGGCCTTTGTGGGCGCCGATGATCTGCTGATCGCCGACGATAGCCCCGCAGACGCCGATCTCGTCCGGTTGCCGATCGCGCGAATGACCGACCTGCTCGACACGATCGCCGCATGGCGAAATCTCGATGCGATGCGCCTGGTGTCGCTGGCCGACGCGACTCTGCACGGTGACGCCCCGGCAAGTGGGTGGGTCTGGCTTCGCGCAGGATCGCAAGGCTACGACCTCGACTTCTGCTCCGAGACGGGTCTGCCCTGGCTCAGTCTGCGCGGTCTGGAGGTCGAATCCGACACAGCAGCCGGTAGCGCTCTGCTGTTCTGCCCCGAATGGCGAGACGCTTCGGCATCCGCGACAGGGGCGTCCACCGTGTCGCGCGAGGTCGTGATCGTCGCTGTCGATCCCGACCGCGCCCTCAAGGTCGCTGGGGCGTTGCCGCCTGGCATCGAGGTCAGACCGATCATCGCGTCGGGCGACAGCGACGCGGAGCGCTACGAACACGTGGCGCTTTGTTTGCTTGAACACCTGCAGAGCAGGTTGAGCGCCTTGACACCTGCATTCAGTCTGCAATTGCTGCTGCTTGATGTCGGCGATGCGATGCTGGAAGGTCTTGCGGCGATGATGCGTAGCGCTGCGTTGGAGCATACGCAGCTTCTGCCGCAGACCATTGCCTTTGATGCGTCAGCCACGGTTGCGCAGATCGTCGCTGTATCGAAGGACGATGCGGCGGCGGGCGACCGTGACGTGCGCTATCGCGAGAGACGCCGTCAGGTGCGCACGCTGGTCGAAATACCTGCATCGCCTGCTTCAGCGCCATGGAAAGCGGGCGGCGTGTATCTCGTGACCGGCGGGGCCGGTGGGCTCGGTCGTTTATTCGCCTCGGACGCGTTCGCCTGCGCAAATGGTGTACGCATCGTGCTGATCGGCCGCAGTGCGCTGTCGGTTGCGCAGCAAGAAGCGCTGGCATCGCTCGCGAGAGATCATGGAGTTTTGGATTACCGTGCCGTCGACGTCGCCGACGCTAGTGCGGTGGGCCACTGTGTCGCGGCGGTCGTCCGCGAATACGGGCGTCTCGATGGGGTGATCCATGCCGCAGGCATGCATCGCGATGCACGCCTCCTGAGCAAGCAGCCGGATGAATTCCGTAGTGTGCTGCGCGCGAAGGTCGCCGGCACCCTCAATCTGCAAGTCGCGACGTCTGGCTTGGATCTCGATTTTTTCGTCGCGTTCTCGTCGATCAGCAGCGCACTGGGCAATGTCGGTCAAATCGACTACGCCGCCGCAAATGGCTGGATGGACGGACGCATGCGCCAGCGCGCCGAAACGGACCGCGGCCGTAGTATCGCGATCAACTGGCCGTTTTGGCGCGATGGGGGCATGCGGGTCGATGCAAGCGTGCAGGCGCTCGCATGGGAGCGCTACGGCTTCGCTCCGCTCGACGATGCGGTCGGGTTACAGGTCTTCTATCGCGCGCTGCAGTATCCACAATCTCAACAGATCGTACTGGCAGGCGATGCCGCCCGTATCCGGAGTGTGTTGCAGTCGCAACCTGAGCCCAGGAAAGCGGCCGAGGTTGTTGCCGAGGTGACCGATATCGATGAGGATCGCGTGCGCCAGCGGCTCTTGCAGAAGCTGCGTACCTTGTTCGCGAGCGTGCTCAAGCTTGCGGCGGACAGGATCGATACCGATGAGGCTTTCGAACGCTACGGCATCGATTCGTTGATGATTACGCAGCTGAGCGTACGCTTTGGCGCGATCTTCGGCGATGTCCCCAAGACGGTGCTGTTTGAGCACGGCACACTGAACGCGTTGACCGACTTCTTTCTGTCGGCCTATCGCTCCGAGTGTCTACGCTGGACCGGTTTCGCGGCGCGCAAGATGCCGGAGCAAAAAATGGTTGCGGCTACACCCGTTTCGGCAGCGCCGTCGACATCATTGCCGTCGACATCCGCGCCTTCGACATCCGCCGGGTCGCAATCGCGACGGCAGCCGCTAACGTCATTCGGGCAAATGCCGGTGGACGCGGCAAAGGCGGTCGCGTCGGCGCACGAGCCGATCGCGATCATCGGATTGAGCGGTACGTATCCGCAGGCTGCGGACCTGGATGCGTTCTGGGCCAACCTGCGCGAGGGACGGGACTGCATTACCGAAATTCCCGCCGAGCGTTGGGATGCCGATGCTTACTTCGAGCCAGACCGTGATCAAGCGGTTGGCAATGCCTGCTACTACACGAAGCAGGGCGGCTTCGTCGACGGTTTTGCGGATTTCGACCCGCTGTTTTTCGGGATTTCCCCGCGCGAAGCGCTGGACATGGACCCGCAGGAGCGTCTGTTCGTGCAGTCGTGCTGGTCGACGCTGGAGGATGCGGGGTATACGCGGGAGCGGATCGCCCGCCAGCACGAGCGGCGAGTGGGTGTGTTTGCGGGGATCACCAAGACCGGTTACGAGCTTTATGGCCCGCGACTGTGGGCACGCGGCGAGATGTTGCGACCGCACACCTCGTTCGGTTCGGTGGCGAACCGGGTGTCGTACCTGTTGAACCTGTCGGGCCCGAGCCTGCCAGTGGACACGATGTGTTCGGCGTCGTTGACGGCGATCCATGAGGCCTGCGAGCACCTGTTGCGCGGAGACTGCGAGCTGGCGCTGGCGGGGGGGGTGAACCTGTACCTGCATCCGTCGAACTACGTTGCGCTGTGTGGTAGCCGGATGCTGTCGACGGACGGGCGTTGCAAGAGTTTCGGTGCGGG
>JBIITV010000125.1:0-13098 GCA_044340325.1 Lysobacteraceae bacterium | reverse complement strand
GGACATTCGCGTGGAGGAAGTCGTTGTTCGCCGATCGGCGGGTGCAAGACCCGCCCTACAAAGACCTTGAGGGCTACGCCTCGAAGGCATCCAGCGGTTTCACCACCGAATATTTTTCCTTCTGCAGCTTGCCTTCCAGCGGCGGAAATTCAAGCGGTTCCGTTTTGGTCTCGGTATCCGGCATACGATCCAGCAGATCGCGGATCAGGGTCAGCCGACCGCGCTTCTGGTCGTTGAAATCCACCAGCGTCCACGGCGCGTGTTTGGTGTGCGTGGCCTTGAGCATCGCTTCGCGGGCTTTGGTGTAATCGGCGTAGCGGGTGCGCGCTTCCAGATCGATCGGCGACAGCTTCCAGCCTTTCAGCGGGTCCGCGCGGCGTTCGGCGAAACGCGCTTCCTGTTCTTCCTGATCGCAGCACAGCCAGTACTTGAACAGCAGGATGCCGTCGTCGATCAGCATCTGTTCGAAGATCGGCGCCTGTTTCAGGAAGGCTTTGACCTGTGTGTCGTCGGCGAAGCCCATGACCTTTTCGACGCCGGCACGGTTGTACCAGCTGCGGTCGAACAGCACGAGTTCGCCGGCGGCGGGCAGGTGCGACATGTAGCGCTGGAAATACCACTGGGTGCGTTCGCGATCGTTCGGCTTGGGCAGCGCGACGATCCGGCTCTGGCGCGGGTTGATGTGCGCGCTGATCGCATCGATCACGCCGCCTTTGCCGGCGGTGTCGCGGCCTTCGATGATGACCAGGATGCGCTGCCCGCTGTGCGAGGCCCAGCGCGCCATGTGCGCGAGTTCGCGCTGCATCGGCTCCAGCAGTTCGTCGTATTCCTTGCGTTTGAGCTTGCTCATGCGGTCACCTTGCGGCTGCGTTTGGCGGGGGCGCGTTTGCGCGCGGGGCGTGCGGGTGCTTCTTCTTCATCGCGCGCGCCGGCGGCCATGCTGCGCGCGACTTCCAGCAGAGCGCCCTGCTGCTTGCTGTTGAGTGCACGGTACGACGCCAGCAATTCGTGCTCGCCCTTGGTGCGCGCGGGGTCCAGCGTGCTCGCAAGTTCCGAGAGCAGCGCGCCCGCCGGTACGCCGAAGGTGCGGGCGAGGGCGTCGACCTGATCGCGGCCGGGCATCTTCTCGTCCTTCAGCCAGGCGCTGACCGTGCTGACGCCCGCGCGCGGGATGGCGGTGGCGAGATCGGCGACGGTGAGGCCGGTGGCTTTGGTAAGCAGACGCAGGGTGGTGCCGATGGACATGTTCATCACTCCTTGAGCCGCGGGCGCAGCGTGGCGAGGTTGCAGGGTTTGGTGCGCGCGTCGAGCTGGGCGCGCACGATCTTGTCCCAGGCGGTGCGGCAGGCCGAGGTGGAGCCGGGGAGGGCGAACAGGAAAGTGGCGTTGGCCAGACCGGCGAAGGCGCGCGACTGCAGCGTCGAGGTGCCGATCTCCTCGAAGCTCAGTGCGCGGAACAGTTCGCCGAAGCCGGGCATCTGCTTGTCCAGCAGCGGCAGCAGCGCTTCGGGCGTGGAGTCGCGGCCGGTGAAGCCGGTGCCGCCAGTGACCAGGATGCCGTCGACGGCGGGGTCGGCGATCCACTGCGACACCAGTGCGCGGAGTTTGTAACGATCGTCGGGAAGCAGGGCGCGGTCGTGGAGGCGGTGGCCGGCCTCGGCCAGGGCGGTGGCGAGGTAGTCGCCGGAGCTGTCCTCGGCGAGGCTGCGCGTGTCGGACACGGTCAGCACGCACAGCGCGAGGGGAATGAAGTCATGGGTTGCAGTCATGGCCGGCAGGGTACCCCTTTCGCCCACAGCCGGCGAGCCGGTCAGCGTGTCGCCAAGGGCAGCTGGAAGCGCAGGCTTTCGTCGTACTGGCGCCAGCCATTGGCGCGATACAGCGCCTGCGCGCCATGGTTGTCGGGCATCGTTTCCAGATCGAGCCGGATCGCGCCCTCGGCCTGACCGTACTCGGCCGCCGCCGACAGCAGCGCCAGCGCCACGCCCTGCCGTCGCGCGTGCTCGGCGACGAACAGGTCGTTCAGCACGAACACCCGCGCCGCGCTCACCGAGGAGAACATCGGATACAGCTGGGTGAAGCCGACCGGCGCGCCGTCGCGCAGGCCGTCGAGGTGCGCGAGCAGAATCGTGGATTCGTTGCGGCTCAGACGTTCGTAAAGAAAACGCCGCGCGGTGTCGGGATCCTGCCGCTGCGCGTAGAAACTGCGGTAATCCGAAAACAGCGGCACGAGGTCGCCGAGATCGTCGAGGGTGGCGCGGCGGGTGGTGACGGGCATGGGGGCGATCCAGGATGGATTCGTCGATCTTAGCGCGAACAATCACGCCCTTCGCCGAAGCCCTACGTAGGAGCCCTGCGTAGGAGCGACTTCAGTCGCGAAGCCCACCCGCTCACCGCCGAAATGACCCCCGTAATCCCAAAACCTCAACGTCCACCAACAATCCATCAGACATTCCCGACGCCAACTCGCCGCAAATCCCGATAGCGCCACCAACCAGCGCCTCGGATCCTGACCGCATGAAAAAACCCGGACATCACGCACTGCGTATCGGCAGGCATTTCGGCAGGCATTCCTGCCCAGGCCAAGTCTATCTGGTGACATTCGCCACGAAAGGCCGAACCCCGATCTTTGCCGATCACGACATCGCGAGCAGTGCGGTGGGATGCATGCTGCAATCGTCCGCATGGCGGTCGTCGACGTTGATGCATTGGGTGCTGATGCCGGACCATTGGCATGGTTTGATCGCACTTGGAGAGGGTGTCTCCGTATCGTCGTGCGTTGCGCGCTTGAAAGGAGGCAGCGCGCGCGGTTTGCGGCTTGTGCATCCGGGAATCGAAACGGTCTGGGCGCCGGGATTCCACGATCACGCGTTGCGGAGCGAAGAAGGGATTATTGCGGCGGCGGGTTACATCGAAGCCAACCCGCTGCGTGCGGGATTGGTTAGTGATATCGCGGATTATCCGTTTGTCGGTTCTTGGTGGGGGCGGAAGAAACGGGTTTGAATGTTGGTTCTGGGAATTGGTTGTGCGGTGTCGGATGGGGGGCGGGTTTCGCGACTGAAGTCGCTCCTACACGTCGCTCTTGCATGCTGCTTCGGTTGGCCTCAACCGCCCTGGGTCAACCGCGCCAGTTCGTCGGCCTGGTGTTCGCTGGCGAGGCGTTCGATCAATGCGTCGATGTTGCCTTCGATGATGTTCGGCAGATCGTAGAGCGTCAGCCCTTCGACGCGATGATCGGTGATTCTTCCTTGCGGAAAATTGTAGGTGCGGATGCGCTGGCTGCGATCGCCGCTGCCGACCTGCAGTTTGCGTTCCTGCGCCTGCGCGGCTTCGCGTTTGCTGGTTTCGGCTTCCAGCAGCATCGCCTTCAGCCGCTTCATCGCTTTGTCGCGGTTGGCGTGCTGGCTGCGCTCGGTCTGCGATTCCACCACCACGCCGCTGGGCATGTGGGTGATGCGGATCGCGGAATCGGTCTTGTTGACGTGCTGGCCGCCGGCGCCGCTGGAGCGGAAGGTGTCGACGCGCAGATCCGCCGGGTTGATCTCGATCTCGATCTCGCCGGCATCTTCGGCGATGATCGCGACCGTTGCGGCCGAGGTGTGAATGCGGCCCTGCGATTCGGTTTCCGGTACGCGCTGCACGCGGTGGGTGCCGGATTCGAATTTGAGTCTGGAATACGCGCCGCGGCCATCGACGCGGGCGATGATTTCCTTGTAGCCGCCGTGTTCGCCGGGGCTTGCCGATTCCACTTCGACTTTCCATCCCTGCCGTTCGGCGTAGCGCGCGTACATCCGGAACAGATCGCCGGCGAAGATCGCGGCTTCGTCGCCGCCGGTGCCGGCGCGCACTTCCAGGTACAGACCGCCGTCGTCGCGGGCATCCCTCGGCACCAACTGCGCCATCAGTGCGGCATCGAGTTCGACCAGTCGCGCCTGCGCTGCGGTGATCTCTTCCTCGGCGAGTTCCGCCAGCTCCGGATCGTTGCGCATCGTTTCGGCAGCGACCAGATCGGCGCGCGCCTGTCGCTCCGCCGCCAGACCTTCTGTGATCGGTTCGAGCTGCGAGAACTCGCGCATCAATCCGCGATAGCGCGCGGCGTCGTTCACCGTCGCCGGATCGGCGAGCAGACGTTCGATTTCTTCGCGGCGTTCGGCCAGCGCTTCCAGCTTACGGCGCAGGGTCGGCGTCATCGCGATCTTCGTGGTGGCGTTGGGGATGCAGTTGGCGATCGACCGCATCGGCCAATGGGCTGTGCGCGGGCGGATGCTGCGGGAATAGCCGCTCGGCGGCGCGCACCAGATCGACATCGCCGCTCAGCGCGGCGTCGCGCAGTGCGGCCGTAGGCGCGTGCAGCAGCCGATTGGTCAGGGTGTGCGCGAGCTGCTGCAGCACGTCCGCCGGATCGTGGCCGGCGGCCAGCAGCTGATGCGCTTTCGCCAGCGATTCGTCGCGCGCGGTTTCGCCATGCGCCCGCAGCTGTTTCAGCGAGCCATGATGCGCGCTGGCATTCATCGTTTCTGCGTAGCGCGAGACCTGCATTTCGACGATCGCTTCTGCGGCGTCCGCCGCTTCGCGACGGCCGCGGCGATTGTCTTCGATCACGCGGTCGAGGTCGTCGACGGTGTACAGGAATACGTCGCGCAGTTCGGCCACGTCCGGCGCGATGTCGCGCGGTACGGCCAGATCCAGCAACAGCATCGGCCGGTGCCGACGTTTGCGCAGCGCGGCCTGTACCACGTCGCGATGCAGGATCGGCTCGCGGCTGGCGGTGGCCGAGAACACGATGTCGGCTTCGGACAGATGGCGGTCCAGTTCGGCCAGCGGCAGGGCGACGCCGCCGTGGCGGGTGGCGAGTTCCTGGGCATGGGCGAGCGTGCGGTTGGCGAACAACAGTCGCTTGGCCTTGGCCTGCACCAAGTGCAGGGCGGTGAGTTCGATGGTCTCGCCGGCGCCGATCAGCAGGATGGTGCAGTCGGCCGGCCGGGCGAAGGCTTCCTCGGCCATCCGCACGGCTGCCGATGCGACCGAGACCGGATTGGCGCCGATGCGGGTGTCGGTGCGCGCGCGCTTGGCGGTGACGAAGGCGTGCTGGAACAGGCGGTCCAGGCGGTTGCCGAGGGTGCCGGCGCTGCGCGCGGCGGCCCAGGCCTGTTTCACCTGGCCAAGGATCTGCGGCTCGCCCAGTACCTGCGAATCCAGGCCGGTGGCCACCCGGAACAGATGACGCACGGCCTGGTCATCGTGATGACGGTAGAGATAATCGTGCAGCGCCAGCGGGCTGCGGCCGTCCTGCGGGTGCGCGGCCAGCCAGTCGACCAGGGCATCGCCATCGCCGCCGGTCAGGGCGTAGACCTCGGTGCGGTTGCAGGTGGAGATGAGCGCCACTTCCTCCACGCCCGGCAGCGCGCGCAGCGCGGCCAGCGTCGCCGGCAGCGCGTCCTCGGAGAACGCCACGCGTTCGCGCAGGGCGATCGGCGCGGTCTGATGGTTGATGCCGAGGGCGATGAGATGGGGCATGCGTTGAGAAGTAAAGACGACCGGCGGAGGTGTGTTCAGATGGTTCGGGTAAGCTGACGGCGACCCCATAGTTTACGGCCCATCACCTCGATGCCCGCATCTCCGATCCCTATCCGATGGCGTATGACCCTGACCGGCCTTGCGCTGATGCTGCTGAGCGGCATGGCCCTGGCCGAAAAACCCGCTGTCGCGCCCGTCGTTGTCCCGGCCGCCGACCCTCTGCAGCCGGCGATGGCTGCCGAATACGCGCTGCAGGCCGGCAAGCTGGACGATGCCGCCCGCTGGTACCTGGAGGCTGCGAAGGCCGCCGATGGCGATGCGGTGCTGGCCGAGCGGGCCACCCGCATCGCGCTGCTCGCCAAGAACGATGCCAGCGCCGCCGAGGCGCTGAAACTCTGGCGCACCCGCGCGGAACGGTCGCCGGCGATGCGCAGCGCCGAGGCGACCCTGGCCCTGCGCCGGAAGGACGAACGGACCGCACGCCGCGAGTTGCAGGCGCTGATGGGGATGGATGCCGAAAAGCCCGGCGACCGGGGCGGCTGGCGCTACGCCCTGGTGGCGCTGGACGCCGGCTCCGGCGATCCGAAGCTGACCGGTCTGTTGTTGGGGCAATTGATCGGTTCGATTCCGGAGCGACTGGAGGCATGGCTGGCGTTCGGCGAATTCGCGCAACAGCTGCAGCGGAACGATCTGGCCGAAAGGATCGTCACCCAGGTCGTCGCCAAGTTCCCGGACGAGCCGGCGGTGGCCCTCCTGCACGCCAGCCAGCTCCGCGAGGCGGGCAAGACCGATGAGGCCCGCAAGGTGTTGGCCGGGCTGGTCGATCCCGCGCTGCAGTTGCCCGAACTGGGGTTCGCGGTCGCCCGCGAATACAGCGCCATGGGCGACCACGCCCTGGCCGCCGATGTGCTTGCGCGTGGCACGCAGAGCGACCGCAGTTACATTCTCCGCGCCGCATATCTGGCCGAGGCCGACGACAAGGCCGGCGTCGCCAAGGTTTACGACGAATTGAAGCGCGATTCCGCCGCTCCGGATCCGGGGCGGCGGCTGCTGCTGGGCCAGATCGCCGAATTCATCGAACGCCACGAAGAAGCGCTGGGCTGGTACGCCAGCGTGCCCGGCGGCAATCAGCGCTGGCAGGCGCGCCTGCGCGCGGCCTCGGTGCTGCACAAGCTCAAGCGCGCGGACGAGGCCTATCAGCGGCTGCGGGAATTGCAGGCCGATGCCGACGCCGACGACGAGACCCGCCGCGACGGTTATCTGCTGGAAGCGGAGCTGCGCAAGGACGACAACAACTTCGATGGCGAGCTGGATACCTATGTCCGCGCGCTCGCGGCGTTCCCCGATGAAAAGCAGCTGTTGTACGCCCGCGCGCTGATGTGGGAGCGCCGCGACGACATCCCGCGCGCCGAGGCCGATTTCCGCAAGATTCTGGCCATCGACGCCGACGACGTGAACGCGCTCAACGCGCTCGGTTATACCCTCGCCGACCGCACCGACCGGTATCAGGAAGCCCTTGAACTGATCGCCCGTGCCATCGCCGCGCAGCCGGACAGCGCCGCGATCATCGACAGCTACGGCTGGGTGCTATATCGCCTCGGTCGCAAGGAAGAAGCGCTGACCGAACTGCGTCGCGCCTTCACCAAGCAGAAGGACGCCGAGATCGCCGCGCATCTGGCCGAAGTGCTGTGGGTGCTCGGGCAGAAGGACGAGTCGCGGAAGTACTTCGAGGAATCGCGCAAGATCGATCCAGACAACCGTTCGCTCAGGCGCGCGATCGAGAAGACCGGCGTGGTGCTGCCGCCGCTGCCGGAGAAGGCGGGCGCATGACGGCGCGAAGGTTCCTGCTCGGATGGGTCCTCTCGGGCGTGCTCGCCGGCTGCGCGACGACAGCGCCATCGAAGCCTGTCGCATCGCCTGTGTCTGCGGATGTCGTCTCCGAACGCCAGCGCCTGCGCGCCGAGTGGTGGTCGCAGTACGACGTCTGGTCGTTTTCCGGGCGCGCTGCGGTCAGCAAGGGCGACAAGGGCGGCAGTGGCCGGATCGAGTGGGATCAGCTCGATCGCCGCCGCTACAGCATTGCGCTCAGCGCCCCGGTGACCCGTCAGAGTTGGCGGCTGATCGGCGACCTGCACTCCGAGGCGGGACGCATCGAAGGTCTGGACGGCGGCCCCCGCGAAGGTGAATTCGCCGAAGACCTTCTGCTCGAGAGCACCGGTTGGGATGTCCCGCTGCAGCAGCTCGGCAGCTGGGTTCGCGGCGGCCCGAGTGCGGACTATCCGGTGGAATCGGTCGAATACGACGCCCAGGGCCGGGTTTCGGGTCTGCGCCAGTCCGGCTGGAGCGTGCGCTATACCGCCTGGCGCCCGGGTCCCGCCGGCGCGCCGGACCTTCCGGCCAGGATCGAGGCGGAATCCGGCGACGCCCGGGTCCGGCTGGCGATCGAAGACTGGACGTTCGCTTCGCCATGACTTCGACGGACCCGGACGCCGGCTGGTCGCTCTGGCCGGCGCCGGCGAAGCTGAATCTGTTTCTGCGCATCGTCGGCCGGCGGCCCGACGGTTACCACGCCCTCCAGACCGCATTCCGGCTGCTCGATTGGGGCGACACCGTCGCCATCCGTCTGCGCGATGACGGCCGGATCGTCCGCCACGGCGATTCGGCGCCGGGTGTCGCCGAGGACGACGATCTGACCGTCCGTGCCGCAAGATTGCTTCAATCGGCAGCCAAGATCGGCCAAGGTGCGGATATCGCCATCGAAAAACGTATTCCGTCCGGTGCCGGTCTGGGCGGTGGGTCCAGCGATGCCGCGACAGTCTTGCGGGCGCTGGACCGGCTGTGGGGCTGCGATCTCGGTGTGGACGTTTTGGCCGAGCTGGGTCTGCGTCTGGGTGCGGATGTCCCGGTGTTCGTGCGCGGCCAGAACGCCTGGGCCGAGGGGCTGGGCGAGCGGCTGACCCCGATCGACCTGCCGCCGGCCTGGTATCTGCTGGCATCGCCTGGTGTTCACGCCGCGACTGCCGAATTATTCCAAGCAGCTGAATTGACGCGAAATGCCCCAGCCGCGACAATGGCGGACTTCGTTTCGGACCCATTCCTGCAAGGGCAGGCGCTCGGCAACGCGTTCGAGCCGGTCCTGCGTCGCCGCGAGCCCGCCGTCGAGGCAGTGTTCGCAGCGTTGCGCAGCGCTGGTACCCCGCGTCTGACCGGCTCGGGCAGCGTGTGCTTCGTCGAATTCGCAGACTGCGAATCGGCCGAGCATGCCCTCGGACAGCTGCCTCCAGGTCTCAACGCCTGGGTCGCTGCTGGCGCCCCGCGCTCGCCATTGCTGGATGTACTCGAAACGAATTGACGGTCTGCGCGAGTGGTCTGTCCGGGGTCGGGAGGTGCGGTGGGACGTTGTCAAAACAACGACCTTCCGGACCCGTCGGCCTCACCGAAGGGGCGTCGCCAAGTGGTTAAGGCACCGGGTTTTGATCCCGGCATTCGTAGGTTCGAATCCTTCCGCCCCTGCCATACACAACGGAATTCCGCCTTGGCAGGATTCCGCCACCCGCCACGGTCAGAGCGAAGCGGAGTCGATAATGCAGGACGATCGTCAGTTGTTGATCTTCTCCGGCAACGCCAACCGGCCTCTGGCCGACGCGGTCTGCAAGGAGTTGGGGATCCGTCCGGGCAAGGCGCTGGTATCCAAGTTCTCGGACGGCGAAGTGCAGGTCGAGATCGAGGAGAACGTTCGCCGGCAGGAAGTGTTCGTGGTGCAGCCCACCTGCGCACCGAGCGGCGAGAACCTGATGGAATTGCTGGTGATCATCGATGCGCTGAAACGCGCCTCGGCTGCCAGCGTCACCGCTGTCGTGCCGTATTTCGGCTATGCCCGCCAGGATCGCCGCCCGCGCTCGTCGCGGGTGCCGATCACGGCCAAGGTCGCGGCCAAGATGTTCACCGTCGCTGGCGCCGACGGCGTGCTGACTGTCGATCTGCACGCCGATCAGATCCAGGGTTTTTTCGATATCCCGGTCGACAACGTGTATTCGTCGCCGCTGCTGCTCGCCGACATCTGGCGCGCCTACGGCACCGACAATCTGATCGTGGTGTCGCCGGACGTGGGCGGAGTGGTTCGCGCCCGCGCCATCGCCAAACGCCTCGACGACGCCGAACTGGCGATCATCGACAAGCGCCGCCCGCGCGCCAACGTGGCCACGGTGATGAACATCATCGGCGATGTGTCGGGCAAGACCTGTGTGCTGGTGGACGACATCGTCGACACCGCCGGCACCCTTTGCGCCGCTGCGGCGGCGCTGAAGGCGCAGGGCGCGCAGCGGGTGATCGCCTACTGCACCCATCCGGTCCTGTCTGGGCCGGCGATCGACAATGTGAATAAATCGCAGCTCGACGAACTGGTGGTTACCGACACCATTCCGCTGTCGGACGCGGCCCGCGCCTGCAGCCGCATCCGCCAGCTGAGCGTTGCCGAACTGCTCGCCGAGACCATCCGTCGGGTGGCGTTCGGCGAATCGGTCAGTTCGCTGTACGTGGATTAGTTGTACTGCGGAACGGGGCATCCTGCCGCCGCCCGCAGGTGCGATCGCACGGCCAAGCCGCACGATCGCACCGCAGTCGCCGCCTCCGGCGTCGTCTGCGCCGGCACATCCCTGTGCCGGGCCGTACCCACGCTTTCCGGTGTTAGCCGGATAGCCAAAACGGCTTCTCTGGTCGCGGAGAAGTCGCATCGCCGCCGCGAGGCGGTTCATTCGCAAGCAAAGTGAGTAAACGAAATGGCAACAACCCACGAAATCAAGGTCGAACGCCGCACGGACGAAGGGAAGGGTGCGAGCCGCCGCCTTCGCCATGCCGCCAAGATCCCCGCTATCGTCTACGGTGGCGAACTCCAGCCGGTCAGTATCCAGATCGAACATGAAGCCATCTGGCTGGCGAGCCAGCACGAGTGGTTCTATTCCTCGATCCTCGATCTGAGCCTGGGTGGCGATGTGCAGAAGGTCCTGCTGCGCGATATGCAGCGTCACCCGTACAAACAGCAGATCATGCATCTGGACTTCCAGCGCGTGAACGAGAACGAAGCCCTGCGTACGGCCGTCCCGCTGCACTTCCTGAACGAAGAAAAGTCCCCGGCCGGCAAGGCGGCGGAAGTGGTCGTGACCCACGAGCTCAACGAAGTGGTGATCGAGTGCTTGCCGAAGGATCTTCCGGAGTTCCTCGAAATCGATCTGTCCGAGCTGACGGTCGGCACCATCCTGCACATGTCCGACATCAAGCTCCCGGCCGGCGTCTCCATTCCGGAACTGAAGCTGGGCAAAGAGCATGACTTGGCAGTGGTCATCGCCAAGCACGGCAAGGAAGACGAGTCTGCCTCAGACGCTCCGGCCGCCGCCGATGTACCGGCTGCGAAGGTCACCAAGAAGGACGCCAAGTAATCGTTCCGGTCCGGTGCGCTTCATCGCGCTCCGGACCGGCGATGCGGTCCTCCTGCGATGGCTGGTTTGCGTCTCATCGTCGGGCTGGGGAACCCCGGTCCCGAACACGCCAGAACCCGGCACAATGCCGGGTTCTGGTTTGTGGACGCGCTCGCGGAACAGGCGGGTGTGCGCTTCGGGCTGGAGAGCAAGCTGTTCGGCGAAACCGCCAAGGCCGAAATCGCCGGGCAAGCCGTCTGGCTGCTGAAGCCGGCCACGTTCATGAATCTCAGCGGCAAGTCGGTTGCTTCCGCGCTTCGTTACTGGAAGATCGAGCCGGAGGAGATGCTGGTCGCCCACGACGAGCTGGACCTCCCGCCGGGCGTGGCGCGATTCAAGTTCGACGGTGGTCACGGTGGTCAGAACGGTCTTCGCGACATCGTCCGGCTTCTGGGGCACGGTCAGTTCCACCGCCTGCGGGTCGCCATCGGCCATCCCGGGCACAAAGACAAGGTCACGCCATGGGTGCTGGGCCGCCCGGGCAAGGACGACGAAATCCTGATCCATCGAGCCATCGACGACGCCCTGGCGGCGCTGCCGCTGGCGGTCGCGGGCAACCATATGGATGCGATGACGAAATTGCACACGCCGAAGTGAGGCGTCAAACGTCAAGGGTCAAAGGCCAATCCAGGCCTCGCTGACTTTTGACCTTTGACCTTTGACAGGAAACACAATGGGCATCAAATGCGGCATCGTCGGTCTGCCGAACGTCGGCAAATCGACTCTTTTCAACGCATTGACCAAGGCGGGCATCGCTGCGGCCAACTTCCCGTTCTGCACGATCGAGCCCAACGTCGGTGTGGTGCCGGTGCCGGATCCGCGCCTGAACGCGCTGTCCGAGATCGTCAAACCGCAGAAATGCATCCCGACGGCGGTCGAGTTCGTCGACATCGCCGGTCTGGTCGCCGGTGCGGCCAGTGGTGAGGGGCTGGGCAACAAATTTTTGGCACACATCCGTGAAGTGGACGCGATCACCCACGTGGTCCGCTGCTTCGAGAATCCAGACGTCATTCACGTCAACAACAAGGTTGACCCGATCGCCGATATCGAGACCATCGATACCGAACTGGCATTGGCTGACCTGGAATCGGTCGAGAAGGCGCTGCAGCGTGCCGAGCGCTCGGCCAAGACCGGCGACAAGGATGCCAAGATCCGGGCCGAGATCTTGGGACGCGTCCGCGCCGGGTTGGATTCGGGCAAGCCGGCGCGCGCTCTGGGGCTGTCCGACGACGACAAACTGGCGGTCCGCGACCTGTTCCTGCTGACACTTAAGCCGGTGATGTATGTCGCCAACGTGCTGGAGGACGGCTTCGAGAACAATGCGCATCTGGACGCCGTTCGCGCCCGGGCTGTGGAGGAGGGCGCCGAGGTGGTGCCGGTCTCGGCCGCCATCGAGGAAGAGCTGAGCCAGCTCGAAGACGCTGACCGCGACACCTTCCTGGCCGACCTCGGCCTGGCCGAGCCAGGCCTGAACCGGGTGATCCGCGCCGCTTATAAGCTGCTGGGTTTGCAGACCTATTTCACCGCAGGCGTGAAGGAAGTCCGTGCCTGGACGGTCAAGGCCGGCTCGACCGCACCCCAGGCGGCGGCGGTGATCCACACCGACTTCGAGAAAGGCTTCATCCGCGCCGAAACCATCGCCTACGACGATTTTCTCAAATACCGCGGCGAATCCGGCGCCCGAGATGCTGGTCGCCTGCGTCTGGAAGGCAAGGAATACCGCGTTCAGGAAGGCGACGTGTTGCATTTCCGTTTCAACGTTTGACCCATTGCGGTCGGTTAGATGAGGCCGACCAGTGCTTGTCGCGGCAAGAATGCGGACCGGCTGGGCGGAATCGGGTTTGAGCGTTGACACCCGCCTGCGCTGCCGTCAGAATTGCGGGCTGTTTTCACCATGTATTGTTTTGCGGATTGTTGACCAGTTGATTTTCGGCTGGAGGGATACCCAAGCGGCCAACGGGGGCAGACTGTAAATCTGCTGGCTTACGCCTTCGGTGGTTCGAATCCACCTCCCTCCACCAGTTCCGGGGCGGAAACGCCTGGGTTCGAATCAGCAGGCTCATGTTCCGTTCCGCAACTTGCGGGAGTAGTTCAATGGTAGAACTTC
>JBIITV010000124.1:0-13514 GCA_044340325.1 Lysobacteraceae bacterium | reverse complement strand
CGGAATTGCCCGCTCTGAACCAGCGCGGTCTTGAATTGTTCGGTGGCGCCGCGCGGCGAAATCTCGGGCAGGTTGCTGGTGAATTCGTAGATCGCGACGGCCACGCGCGCCTCGTTGCTATTGCGCGGCAGGGTTGGGCGCTGTTTGGAACCGGCCTGCGCAGCGCTGGCGAAAGCGGCAAGCACCAGAACGAGGGCGAAGGCAGAGCGTTGGCTGGGCATGTCGGCGATCCGTGATGTGAGGGACCATTGCCGAACGGAGGTTCGCGGTGCGAACCGGACATGCGGTCGAACTTTTTTTTCGGGCCTTGTGCGCTGCGCATCCGGAAGTCCGGAAACAGCGCTATGTTCAGCGCAGCGCCGTCATCCGCCGACGCACCACGGTGGGGCTGTCCGGGTGGTCGTAGCGCGCACTGGCGGCAGCGGCCTCGTTTTCCAGCGACTGGGCTGCGGCGGTTTCTCCTCCCGCGGCCAGGACATCGGCACGGATCCGCCGCAGATACGGGCCCATGCGGATGTCGCGGAACCCGGTGACATGCGTCCACGCATCCAGCGCTGCAGCGCTTTCGCGCCGGGCGACAGTGAGGTCGCCACTGACCAGCGCGGCCCGTGCCAGCCCGCCATGGGCCAGCGCGATGTGCGCGAGCGCGCGGCCGTCGGCGTGGTCGACGATCGTCTTGAACTGCGCTTGCGCTTCGTTCGTGAGGTCGTTGTCGAGCAACCAGCGTCCCCAGCTTTCCCGGATTGCCATGACCGGCTGATCGCGATCCTGCTGATGCGCCACATACTCGTCGAGCGAAGCCTTCAACATGCGTCCGGCGGCATCGCGGCGGCCGGCGCGGGCATAGGCTTCACCCAGAAAGCGCCGGGTCAGCCGCAGTTGGAACGAAAACGCGGACTGTTGCGCGTAGATGCGCTCTGCTGCCTCCAAGGCGGGGATGCCGACGGCCGGTTGACCTTCGCTCGTCATCCGTTCGCCGTAATGCATGCGCACCGTCGCTGTTTCCAGCGGATAGCGATCATCGTCGGGCAGGAGCGGGAGCAGGCGTTCGAATTCGCGACGCGCCAGCTCGCGCCGACCGATCAGATGCAGCGTGCGTGCGGCATTCGCGCGCGGCACCCATGCCGTGGGGAATTCGGCTCCGGTGGTGCGGTCGGCGATCTCGGCTGAGGCCTGGAATGCGTGCGCGGCCTCGGCGAACTGCCCAAGCTGCTGATGGATCAGACCCAGATTCCCATAGAGTGTCTGCAGTTCGGCGTCATTGCGGTCCGGCAGTGATTCGGCGAGCGTCAGCGCCTGCTGGTAGGTGGCGATGGCCCGGGCCTGTTGCTCTTGCGCGTTGAGGAAGCCTGCCAGTTCATGCAGGGCTGTGACGTATCCGCGCGAACGCGGCGCATGTTGCCGGAACAGCGCCACCGCACGTTCGAACGCGCTTCGCGCTTCATCGATGCGGCCATCCTGGCGCTGCAGATACAGGCCGCGGTTGATCCACCAATAGGCGCGCAACTCCGGATCCTCGTCGCCGGCGGCGCTCAGCAACCGGCCGGCTTCGTCGAGCGACGCCTCGCAGCGCCGGGTATCGCCCGAAGCGCAGGCGCGCGACGAGGTTTCCACCGCTGCATTGAGAATATTGGGGTGCAATGGGCCGTAGCGTTCGCGCACTTTCTTCAGCTGCAGCGCCTGCAGGGTTTCATAGCGCTCGTCTTCTCCGAGCTGCGCGTACAGATCGGCCATCGTCCGCAGCAGTTCGATCTGCACGTCGGGGTCGTCGGCGAAACGCGACTCGATCTTCGCCGCGCCGGCATCCAGCAGCGCTTTTGCGGTGATGCTGCCGCGCGGCCGGTCGGAGGCGATACGCGGGTCGCTGGCAGCGAAAACTTCCACCAGAAAATCCGTGATCGCACTCGCGCGTCTGGCTTGTTCGGCGGCACGTTGTGCCTGCCACAGCACCCCGACAATCCCGGCGCCGAGCGCGGCCAACAGCAGACAGGCAACCGCTGCGCCTTGACGATGGCGGCGGATGAATTTGAGCGATCGCCGCCAGTGGCCGATGCGTTGCGCCTGGATCGGCTGGTGTGCCAGATATCGCCCCAGTTCTTCCGAGAAAGCGTCGGCCGAGGCATAGCGGCGCGAAGGGTCGAGCGCCATGGCCTTGGCGAGAATGGCATCGAGATCGCCGATGAGTTCCGCCCGGCGTTTGCCGCTGGCGCGGCTTGAAGCCAGAGGTGCTTCCCCGCGTTCCTCGATCATCCGCCCCAGCCGCGAACGGGTCGGGAACGGGCGCTGTCCGGCGAGCAGTTCGTACAGCATGCCCCCCAGCGCGTAGACGTCGGTGGCTACGGTCACGGCGGCGCCGGTCAACTGTTCCGGTGCGGCGTAATCGGGTGTGGCGGCGCGGCCGCCGAACTGGGTCAGTCCGCTGTCTTCGCTATCGTGATCGATGAGTTTGGCGATGCCGAAATCGAGCAGTTTCACCTCGCCAGCGGCGGTCACCAGCACGTTTGCCGGTTTGAGGTCGCGATGCACGATCAGCCGCGCATGCGCGGCCTGCACCGCTGCGGCGACTTCGCGCACCAGCGCTACCCGCTCGCGCGTCGTCAGTGCGCCGCGTTGGCAATAGTCGGAGATCGGCGTACCAGGCACATACTCCAGCGCCAGCCACGGTTGTTCGCCTTCGCCGATGCCGGCGTCGTAGAAGCGGGCGATGCGCGGGTCGGTGAGCGCGGCGAGGATGTCGCGCTCGCGCTGGAAACGCTCGCGCTGCGCGCCGGCGAGCAGATGCGAATGCGGCAGCTTGAGTGCCACCTCGCGTTCGTATGCGCCGTCGGCGCGCGCCGCCAGCCAGACCGTGCCCATGCCGCCGCTGCCTAGCGGCTTCAGCAGGCGCCATGGGCCGAAACGCATGCCTTCGACATAGGGTGAGGCCGCCTCGCTAGCCTCGGCTGGTCTATCCAGCCAATCGCCGCTGCGGCGCTCGCCGGTCGACAGCAGGGCCTGCAGCAATGGTTTGAAGCGAACCTCGTTTTCAGGCAATCGGTCGAGCCAGGCCGCGCGCGCTTCGGGTCCCAGCTCAAGATAGGCGTCGAGCAGCGACGAGAATCGTGGCCAGTCGGATGGAGGGCAGGGCAAAGGTTTCATGCGCATTCCCGTGGATGGGCGCACGCCCGAACGGAATGCGAGGGCCGAAGCGGACAATGACCTCGCGGACACTTACCTGACGGATGCGTTTCGTGCGGATTCGTTTCGAGCGGTCTCACGCCAGCATCGATGCCAGCAGCAAGCGTGCTTTTTCCCAATCGCGGCGCACGGTGCGTTCGGTGAGGTCCAGGGCTTCGCCGATTTCGATTTCGGTCATTCCGCCGAAATAGCGCATCTCCACCACTTGGGCCAGACGCGGTTCGAGCTGGGCAAGCGATTCCAGCGCTTCGTGGACCTGAAGCGCCTCTTCGTCGCCGGCGATGCCATCGCCCAGCGCAGTATTGAGCGTCAGTGCGCGTTCGCCACCGCCCCGGCGCAGTGCGTTGCGTTCGCGCAACTGGTCGACGATCACCGTGCGCATGACGTGTGCGGCATAGGCGAAGAAACGTCGTCGAGTATCGACCTGCAGGGTCTGTTTGCCGGACAGCCGCAGCCAGATCTCGTTGACCAGTGCGGTACTGTCGAGCAGGGTCAGGGGGCCTGAGCGCGACAGTCGCGCCCGCGCCAGCTTCTTAAGCTCATCGTAGGCGGCATGGAACAGCGCGGCGTTGTCGACGCCATTTCCGCGCGCGCCTGCATCGATGAGTTCGGTGATGTTGCCCACAGGCATCCACGGCGCGTTCGGATCGGACTCACACTAGCCGAATCGTTGCAGACCCGCCAGTTACATGCTCGCTGCGCAACCGGCCACGAGCGTGCTAGCGGCGCGATTCCCGATAGAGCAGCCTCCGCGCGTACAGTGCGAGTGCCAGTGCGGCGGCGCCGAGCATCAACCAGCCCCACGGGTTGTCGCCCTTCTCGCCGTCGACACGCGCACGCCTCGGATCGCTATCGATGTAGCGCACCGGGATGCGTTCGCCCTGTGCCATTCGCCGCACTTCGTCACCTGACACGTACTTGGCCGGCACTGTGATTTCGCCTGTGGGACCGACGTATTTGACGTTGACGGTTCGGAACTGGTAATTCCCGTCGCGGGCGATCAGCCACTTCGGTGGATCGGTCGCGACCATCTCCGCGTCCCGGCCCTTGAACCGGAACATCGCATTCTCGTAAAGCGCCATCCCGCCCATCATGAAGCCGGTGCCGGAGAGGATGAACAGCATCGCGATGAAGGTGTATCTGCCCATGGGACCGTGCATGGAATTCGTCTCAGCTGGCGAGCGCTTCGGCTTTCGCCGCGCAGATGAAGTCGTTTTCGCTGAGGCCGCCGACATCGTGGGTGGAGAAACGCACCACGCAGCGGTCGTAGTGCACGCCAAGGTCGGGGTGGTGGTCTTCGCGGTGGGCGATGTGCGCCAGCGCGTTGATGAATGCCATCGTCCGGTAGTAATCCGCGAACCTGAAGGTCTTGACCAGCGCATGGCCGTTCTCGGCCAGCTCCCAGCCGGGCAACTGCGGCATCAGTTCGGAGATCTGCGCGGGCGGTAGGCGGTGCTCATGCCCGCGACGCGGGATGCAGTGGGCTTGGGCGAGCGGGATGAGGTCGGACATGAGACATGACTCCTGATGCGCATCGGTGGTTCGGATCGCGTGAAGCTGAACGCAGTTCCGTCCGGGTAACGAAAAGCTGACGAGCACGGACGGATCGGGCCGCTAGAATACCCGGATGGTCCATATATCCGAATCCGCGCAGTCTCATTTCCGCCGCCTCATCGAACGCGAGTCCCTGCCGGGGCTGGGAGTGCGGCTGAGCGCCATGCATCCCGGCACGCCGCGTGCGGATGTGAGGCTCGAGTTCGCCGAACCCCACGACCTCCAGGGCGACGAATGGGCGCTGGACTGCGAGGGCTTCACACTATGGCTGGATGCCGGCAGCGTCCCCTATCTGGACGGGGCCGAGATCGACTACACCGCGCAGGCCACCGGCGGTCAGCTGCAGATCCGGGCGCCGAAGATCAAGGGCGAGGCGCCGCTCGAATCGGCATCGCTCATCGAACGCGTGCGCTGGGTGGTGGAGCATGAGATCAACCCGCAGCTCGCCCAGCACAAGGGGCACGTGTCGGTACAAGAAATCACTGCCGATGGGGTGGTGATCCTCAATTTCGGGGGCGGCTGCCATGGCTGCGGCATGGCCGACGTGACCTTGAAGCAGGGGATCGAGAAGACCCTGATGGAGAAAGTCCCGGGCGTGGTCGCCGTGCGCGACGCGACCGATCACGCCAGCGGAGCGGCACCCTACATCGCGCGTTCGTCGAACTGACCGGGCCGCCGCGCGCGTGTTTTCCGCTGCGGAGTTGATCGAGGTTCTCCACGCACGCGATCGGCGTCGTTTTCCGCTGCACGCGGATCGCCCGTTCGGTGGTTTCCCGCCCACATGGCGCGCATGGTTCCTGTCCATCAGCGAACGCGGCGGCGCCGTCACCGGCGCGCCGGTCGCCGATTACATCGCCGTCTTCCTCGCCAGACCTCTGCGCGCGGCGCCGAAAGCGAGTGTCGCGCTGGATCGCTGGCGTGGATTCGTGCGGCTCGGACGTCAGCAGTGGGAGCCCGCGCCGCGCGATCAGCGTGGTCTTCGCCGCTTCGCGGTGGTATCCACGGCCCTGTTGCACGTGGTCCTGTGCCTGTTACTGCTATGGGTCGGGTTTGTGGCGATCGGCGACGCGCCGCCCGAGGCGCAGCAGGCCGGCGAGTCCGTGCAGGTCGAATACATCGGTGTCGGTACACCGACCGAGAGCGGCGGCGCGCCGGCCCCGGGCGAGACCGACGCGCCCGCCGCCGCATCTGCAGCGAGCGGCAGCCCGGCGCAAGCGGCTGCCGCGACCGTGCCGCCCCAACCCGCATCTGCTTCCGCCGTGCCGGAGACCAGCAGCGATCAGCCGCCTCAGCCGGCAGAGGCCTCCGCTGCTCAGCCGTTGGCGGTCACCGATACCCTTCGGCCGGATATCGATTTCACCCTCCCGGCGCCGGTCCCGCGCGACCTGACGCTGCCGCGACTGCAGGTTCAAACCCCCGAGATCGCCAGCGAGATCGTGTCGGTCGAGGCGTTCGAACCACGTGCCCCGGTCCGTGTCCTGGAACGCCCGCCGTCGCCGCTGCCCACGCCGACGGTGCCGACGCTGCGCGCGCAGGTGGCCGAAGTCGAAGCGCTGCGGCAGGACGTCCCGGTGCGCGAACTGGCGCAAACCACGCTGCGCACGCCCCAGCTTCGGGAGCCTACGCTCCGGGCCACGCCCAGCGACATCGAGGCAAGGCCGCGCCCGGCGCCCGCGACTGCTGCCGCATCCGCATCGACCGCGTCGGTGCCGACCCCGGCATCACCCGCTGCGGGTACCGCGCCGGGGAGCGCCGCATCCAGCGGACGCGCATCCAGCGCATCCACTGCGGCCGCCCCGGGCGCCGCAACTTCCGGAGGTCGGCCTCAGGCCCAAGGTACGGGCCAGCCGACCGGTCTCGCCCCCGCAGGTGCCGGGCCAGCGCCATCGCCGCGTCCGGGCGCGGCCGCCAGCGCCAGGCGCGCCGATGACTGGGGCGACTCCACTCGCAACGTGCCCGGCAACAGCACTGCCGGCCGCAGCCCCGGGCTGTTCAACAGCGACGGTAGCGTTCGTCTGCCTGGAGACGGTGGCCGCGCCGGCGGCGGCCTGCCGCCGGGCACGATCACCGAGGACTTCGAGAAGATCGATCGCATGGGCACATGGCTGAAACGCCCGCCGCTGGATTACACCCCGACCCGATTTGATCGTTTCTGGATTCCCAACCGGAGCTTGCTGGAAGAATGGGTGAGCAGAGGGATCAAGAAAGTTGCGATCCCGATTCCCGGCACCACCAAGCGGATCGAATGCACGGTTTCGCTGCTGCAGGCGGGCGGCGGCTGCACGATTTACGATCCGAATCTGCAGGATCAGGAAGCCATCGCACGTCCGCCGCCGGATGTGCCGTTCAAACCCGAATTGCAGGAAGACAAGGACAGCCTCAAGAAGTAAGCGCCACTAAAACGAAACGGGAGCCTTGCGGCTCCCGTTTTTTGCTGCGGATCGATTGCTTTCTGCGATCAGCGCTGGTGTAGATCGCCCAATGGCCCGGGCTGAGAAGCAAAGTACGCGGCAAGATCGGCGATGCCCTGATTGTCGAGATTGCCGGCTTCGACCGCGCCCCTGATCTGGCTGTTCATCAGCGCATGCACGCGGTCGCCATCGCGGTACTGCTGGATCGTGTGGAACAGGTAATCCTGGTACTGCCCGGCGAGCACCGGATAAGTGACATCGATCGGCTTGGCGCCACCGGCGCCGTGACAGTCGACGCATGACTGGCCGGTGGTCCCCAGCTTCTTGTTCGCTGCGATCCGCTCGCCGCGGGCAGCATCGCCGTCGTAGGCGGTGATGTGTTCGAACTTGGTCTTGTGGGCCTCGCCCCCGGCAGCGTGTTGTTCGCTTTTGCCGCAAGCGCTGATGGCGAAACCGAGGACCAGGGTGAGGGCGATGGCGATGGGGCGCTTCGTCATGGGGGCGGCGCTCACTTCTTCAGGCTCGAAAGGTAGGCGGCGATGTCGGCGATGTCCTGCTCGGAAAAGCTCTCTGCCTGCGCCTGCATGGTCGGGTGCTTGCGTGTGCCCTGTTTGTATCCGGTCAGGGCATTGACCACGTACTCGGTCGATTGGCCGGTGATTTTCGGTACCTGATAGCTCGGGTAGGCGTTCTTGTAGCCGGTGACGCCGTGGCAACCCTGGCAGGTGTACGTCAGTGGCTTGCCTTTCTCGGCGGAACCGGTGGGGGGGGTCTGCGCATGCGCGTTGAGCGATGCGAGGAGAACGAGGCAGCCGGCGAGCAGCGTAAAACGATTCGGCGATCGGATCATGTCTGGCGTCATGTCAGGGCGTGGTGTCGGGCTTGAGCTTCGGAATCGGATCGGGCGAGGCGGGCAGCAGACCTGTCGGTTGCTGCCGGACACTGCCGCGAGCGTGCAATCCGAACAGTATAGCGTGAGCCCAAAGCGTGTCATGTCCTTTAGGTGTCATGTCCTCTACCCGCTGTCGTGTCATGGGTCTTGTCGATAAGGGGCGGCTTGGTGTGCGGTTGCGGCCACGGGCATGGCCCGAGTCACCATGACCTCTGGCGGATGCTGCAGATGAATTGGTGATATACCTTGATACAACACCTCATGACCACCCCCTGACGATGCCCACGATGCCCGCCGACCTCAGAACGCACCCACCGGTCAACCGCACTGTCTTCGCCCGCGCGATTGGCATCAGTGTCCTGCTCGGCTGCCTGGCCTTGACCGCCTGCAAGTCCGGTGGTGACAGCGAAGCCGGAGCCAAGACCAAGGAACAAGAGAAAAAAAACCAGGAAACGGTACCGGTGGAAGTCGCCCGGGTTTCGCGTCGAGCCATCGCCGCGAGTTATACCGGCACTGCCCCGCTGGAAGCCCGCGGCGAGTCGCAGGTGGTCGCCAAGACCTCCGGGGTCGCGCTGCAGGTGCTGGTCGAAGTCGGCCAGCAGGTCCGTGCCGGTCAGGTGCTGGTGCGGCTCGATTCCGACCGCGCCGCGCTGCAGGCCGCGCAGAGCGCTGCGCAGATGCGCAAGCTCGAAGCCAACTACAACCGTTCCCTTCAGCTGTCCCGGCAGCAGCTGGTGAGCGCCAACGATCTCGACCAGCTCAAGTTCGATCTGGAGAACGCGCGTGCGGTGAACCGGCTCGCCAATCTCGAAATGTCGTACGCCAACGTGGTCGCGCCCATTTCCGGCGTGATCGCCGAGCGCTCGATCAAGACCGGCAACTTCGTGCAGATCAATACGCCGATCTTCCGGATTGTCGATACCTCGCGTTTGGAAGCCACGCTCAATGTCCCCGAGCGCGAATTGGCCACGCTCAAGGCTGGCCTGCCTGTACAACTGCAGGTCGACGCGTTGCCCGGGCGCCCGTTCGAGGGCCGGGTCGATCGCGTCGCACCGGTGATCGATTCGGGCAGCGGCACCTTCCGGGTGATCTGTGCCTTCGAAAGCGGCGGCCTGCTGCAGCCGGGCATGTTCGGCCGCATCAAGATCGACTACGACCAGCGCGCTGATGCACTGGTCGTACCCCGTGTGGCGATGCTCGACGATGAGGGCGATCCGGCGGTCTACGCCGTCAAGGGCGGCAAGGCCGTGCGCGTATCCGTGAAACTGGGCTACATCGACGGGCAGTGGGCGGAAATCCGGTCCGGCCTGGCCGAGGGGAGCCAGGTGGTCGTAGCCGGCAAGACGGCGCTGCGCGACGGTACGCTCGTCCAGGTGATCGGTCAGCCGGCTGCCAAGCCAGCGGCTGTCGCCGTATCCGCGCCGAAGAAAAACTGAGCCCGGGGGCCACGTGAGCAAGGACAACCTAGTGCACGGCTCGACGGGCCCGTTCAGTCTGGTCGAGTTTTCGACGCGCCGCCGCGTCACGGTCGCGATGATGACCATCACCCTGGTCTTGTTCGGCGTGATCGCGCTTCGCGAACTCAAGGTCAACCTGCTGCCGGATCTGAGCTATCCCACGCTGACCGTTCGCACCGAATACACCGGCGCTGCGCCCTCCGAAATCGAAACCCTGATCTCGAAGCCGGTCGAAGAGGCCGTTGGCGTGGTCAAGGGCCTCCGCAAGCTCAAATCCGTCTCCCGCACCGGCCAGAGCGATGTCGTGCTCGAGTTCGTCTGGGGCACCGATATGGACCAGGCCAGCCTGGAGGTGCGCGACAAGATGGAAGTCGTGCAACTGCCGCTGGAAGCGAAGAAACCGGTGCTGCTGCGCTTCAATCCGTCGACCGAACCGATCCTGCGGATCGCGCTGTCGCCGAAGGTTGCCGGCAGCGAGGCCGATGCGATCCGCCAGCTGACCGCCCTGCGTCGCTATGCCGACGATGATCTGAAGAAGAAACTCGAGCCCGTCGAAGGTGTGGCGGCGGTCAAAGTCGGTGGTGGTCTGGAAGACGAGATCCAGGTCGACATCGATCAGCAGAAACTCGCCCAGATCAACCTGCCGATCGAAACGGTCGTGAGCCGTCTGAGGCAGGAAAACATCAATATCTCCGGCGGTCGCCTCGAAGAAGGTTCGCAGCGGTATCTGGTGCGTACCGTCAACCAGTTCGCCAGCGTCGCCGAAATGCGCGAGATGCTGGTCACGACCCAGTCCGGCGGCGGCAGTGCGGCCGACAGCGCGGCGCAGCAGATGGCCCGCGTCGCGGCGGCGAGCGGCGATGCGGCTTCGATGGCGGCCGCAGCCTCGGTACAGAGTTCCAGTTCGGGCGCGTCTTCCGGGGTCGCGGGCGGCATGCCGGTGCGTCTGAAGGATGTCGCCGATGTACGCCAGGGCTACAAGGAACGGGAAGCGATCATCCGGCTTGCAGGCAAGGAAGCGGTCGAGCTGGCGATCTACAAGGAAGGCGACGCCAATACCGTCGACACCGCCGATGCCATCGCTGCCCAGCTCAAGAGCATCGAAGATCAGATTCCAGAAGACATCGAACTGACGACCATCGACGACCAGTCGCAGTTCATCCGCAACGCGATCAACAGCGTCAAATTCGATGCGGTCATCGGCGGCATGCTCGCGATCCTGATCATCTTCCTGTTCCTCCGCGACGGCTGGAGCACGTTCGTGATCTCGCTGTCGCTGCCGGTATCGATCGTCGCGACGTTCTTCTTCATGGGGCAGTTCGATCTGAGTCTCAACGTGATGTCGTTGGGCGGATTGGCATTGGCGACAGGCCTGGTGGTCGACGATTCGATCGTGGTGCTCGAAAGCATCGCCAAGGCGCGCGAACGCGGGCTCGGCATTCTCGATGCCGCGATCCAGGGCACCCGCGAAGTGAGCATGGCCGTGGTCGCGTCCACACTGACCACGATCGCGGTGTTCCTGCCGCTGGTGTTCGTGCAAGGCATCGCCGGCCAGCTGTTCCGCGATCAGGCTCTGACGGTCGCGATCGCCATCGCGATCTCGCTGGTGGTGTCGATGACCTTGATTCCGATGCTGAGCGCGCTGAAAGGTCGTCCGGCGCTGGCCTATGCGGATGAGCCGCCGCATCCGCAGAACGCGGAGATCGGTGCTGCGCATCGCGATGTCATGTCCCTCGTGAGATGGCCGCTCGGGCTGCAGATGCCTATGGCCATTCGCTGGATCTTGGCCATCGCACTCTTCCCGATCCTGTTTATCGTCGGCAGTGTGTTGTCGGTCCGGAATGCGGACAACCTGTTCGTCTGGCCGCTCGGATCGACGTGGCCCGTTGCAGCGAGATGGGCGCTATGGCTCGTGCTGCTGCCGATCAGGATCGCGGTCTTTCCGATGTGGATGATCTTCATGTTCCTGTCGATGTTCGCCGCGCCGATCTTTTACGGACTGGCACGGTTGTCGATTGCGATCTGGCGTTTCGCGTCGGGAATCGTCGGGCCGGTCATGCGCAAGTTCAGCGATATCGCGATGTGGTTCTATGGTCGCGCCGAACGTCGTTATCTGAGCCTGCTGCCTGCAGCGCTGACGCGGCCGGCCCTGGTGCTGGGCGCAGCAGCGGTCGCGTTCATCTCGACGTTGGCGGTGGTGCCGATGCTTGGCGCGGATCTGATTCCGCAACTGGCCCAGGACCGTTTCGAGATGACGGTCAAGCTCCCGCCGGGTACGCCATTGCGCGAGACCGACGCGCTGGTACGCGAGCTGCAGCTCAAGCACAGCAAGGATGATGGCATCCGTGCGATGTTCGGCGTCAGCGGCAGCGGCACGCGGCTCGACGCCAGTCCGACCGAGAGCGGCGAGAACATCGGCAAGCTCACCGTGGTCATGGCCGACGGCGGCAGCAAGGAGATCGAGGCTGCACAGACCGATCGCCTGCGCGAGACCATGCAGCAGCATCCCGGCGCGCAGGTCGATTTCGCGCGCCCCGAGCTGGTCAGCTTTTCGACCCCGCTGGAAATCGAACTGCGCGGCGAGGATCTGGCGTCGATCGAGCGGGCCGGCCAGCAGATGGCCGCGATGCTGCGCGCCAATCCGCACTACGCCGACGTCAAGTCGACGGTGGAGCAGGGATTCCCGGAAATCCAGATCCGTTTCGATCAGGATCGCGCCGGCGCGCTCGGCCTCAGCACGCGCCAGATCGCCGATGCGGTCGTACAGAAGGTGCGTGGTGAAGTGGCGACGCGCTACAGTTTTCGAGATCGCAAGATCGACGTGCTGGTGCGGGCGCGCGAGTCCGATCGTTCGTCGCTGGAAGACATCAAGCGTCTGATCATCAATCCCGGCAGCAGCCGTCCGGTCACGCTGGACGCGGTAGCCGATGTGGTCGCGACCACCGGTCCGAGCGAAATCCATCGCGCCGATCAGGTCCGCGTGGCGATCGTGTCGTCCAATCTGCGCGGGATCGACTTGGGTGCCGCAGTCCGCGAAGTAGGCGAGATGGTCGACGCGAACCCGTTCGATGCCGACGTGCGCATGCACATCGGCGGACAGGGCGAAGAGCTGTCGCAATCGGTCAATTCGCTGCTGTTCGCCTTCGCGCTTGCGATCTTCCTGGTCTATCTGGTGATGGCCTCGCAGTTCGAGTCGCTGCTGCATCCGTTCGTGATCCTGTTCACGATCCCGCTGGCGATGGTCGGCGCGGTACTGGCTCTGCTGCTGACTGGATCGTCGATCTCGGTGGTGGTGTTCATCGGCCTGATTCTGCTGGTCGGCCTGGTGACCAAGAACGCGATCATCCTGATCGACAAGGTCAACCAACTGCGGGAGCAGGGCGTCGCCAAACGTGATGCGCTGGTCGAAGGCGCGCGTTCGCGCTTGCGTCCGATCATCATGACCACGCTTTGCACCCTGTTTGGGTTCCTGCCTCTCGCGCTTGCCATCGGCGGGCTACTGGTATCGACGTTGCTGACTTTGCTGGTGATTCCCGTGGTTTACGATCTGCTCGACCGTCGCGCCGACGGTTATTATCTCGAACGCGGTCGTCGCGCGCGTCGCCAAGCCACAGAGGCGGCGGACGCGATCGGCCATGATGCCGATGCGATTCCAGGAGAAGGCCGAGCATGAGCATCGCCGAACTCAGCATCCGACGTCCGGTCACCGCAGTGATGCTGTTCGTGTCGCTGTTCGTCGTTGGTCTGATCGCCGCGTTGCGGTTGCCGCTGGAAGCCTTTCCGGAGGTCTCGCCGCCGTTCATCTTCGTGCAGGTGCCGTATTCCGGCTCCACGCCGGAAGAAGTCGAGCGTACGGTGCTGCGTCCGGTGGAAGAAGCGATCGCGACGATGTCCGGCGTCAAACGCATGGATTCGTCGGCGCGTGCGGATGGCGCCAACGTCTTTCTGCAGTTCTCCGACTGGGACCGGGATGTCGCGATCGCAGCCTCGGAAGCGCGCGAACGGATCGACGCGATCCGCGAC
>JBIITV010000123.1:0-13559 GCA_044340325.1 Lysobacteraceae bacterium | reverse complement strand
CACCATCGGCGTGCCGGCGGATATGCACATCGCCGGTCTGCGCGACGACTTCCTCGAGTTCTGCGACCACCTGAATCTCGACGCCATCATGGACCCGATGAAATTCTGACGATGACCGACTCCTCTACGATCCAGACTGGCAAATCCCTTCCGAAATCCACCCTCTCCCTGCCGCTGGCGCTGTCGGACGGCAGCACCGCAAAACTCTCGGGCTATGCCGGCCAGTGGCTGGTGCTGTATTTCTATCCGAAGGATTCCACCCCGGGCTGCACCACCGAAGGCATCGACTTCAACGCGCTGCTGCCGACGTTCACGACACTCGGCGCCACGGTGCTGGGCGTATCGCGCGACTCGATCAAATCCCACCAGAACTTCTGCGCCAAACAGGGCTTCGATTTTCTGCTGATCAGCGACGCCGACGAAGCGCTGTGCAACGCCTTCGAGGTGATCAAGGAAAAGAACATGTACGGCAAGAAAGTGCTGGGGATCGAGCGCAGCACCTTCCTGATCGATCCCAAAGGCAAAGTCGCCGCCGCATGGCGCGGCGTGAAAGTTCCCGGGCACGCCCAGGCTGTGCTCGACGCGCTGAAGGCTGCCCAAGCCCGGTGATCCAACGTCTTCGCAATGCCGGCCATCGCCCCGCAACGCGGGCTGCGGTGGTTTTCTGCTGCGTGGTGATCCAGCTCCATATCCATTCCCTTCCGAATCCCCCAACCGGTAGCGCCTACGCATGATGACCAAAGGCAAGCGCATCTACGTCCTCGACACCAATGTGCTGATGCACGACCCGACTGCGCTGTTCAAGTTCGAGGAGCACGATGTCTTCCTGCCCATGCAGGTGATCGAGGAACTGGACAACGCCAAGAAGGGCACCTCCGAAGCCAGCCGCAATGCGCGCCAGGTCAGCCGCTTCCTCAATGAGCTGATCGAAACCCACGGCACCGACAAGATCGCAACCGGGTTGACCCTGGCTCGGCCGAAAGGTCTGCAACTGCGCGCCGCCGACAGCATCGGCAAGCTGCGCTTCCAGACCGGCAGTTTCGATTCGGCCAAGCGCTTCGGCGCTGTGATGCCGGACAACCAGATCCTCGGTGCGATCCTCGCGCTGCGCGAAGCGGAGCCCGAGGTGCCGGTGGTGTTCGTCTCCAAGGACATCAACCTGCGGATCAAGGGCGCGATCGCCGGAATCATGTCCGAGGATTACGAAAACGATCGCGCGCTCGACGATTTCAGTCTGCTGTACACCGGCACATCGGCGCTGCCGGAAGATTTCTGGCAGCGCTACAGCGACGGCTTGAAGTCGTGGACCGAAAAGGGGCGCACGTATTACAAAGCCGCGCGCATCGAAGGCGACGACTGGTATCCGAATCAGTTCGTCTATCTGCCCGGCGACGACGAAGCCGAATTCCGCGTCTCCAAGGTCGACGACGCCTTCGTCGAACTGCAGATCGTCGACGATTACCGCAGTCATCAGCACGCGGTCTGGGGCATCACCGCGCGCAACCGCGAGCAGAATTTCGCGATGAATGCGCTGATGGACCCGGAGATCGACTTCGTCACCCTGCTCGGCACCGCCGGCACCGGCAAGACTCTGCTGGCGCTGGCCGCCGGCCTGGCGCAGACCATGGACCAGCAGCGCTACCGCGAAATCATCATGACCCGCGCGACGGTGAGCGTCGGCGAGGACATCGGTTTCCTGCCCGGCACCGAAGAGGAAAAGATGACGCCTTGGATGGGCGCGCTGACCGACAACCTCGAAGTGCTGATGCCCAACACCCAGGACGGCGGCAGCTGGGGCCGCGCCGCGACCAACGATCTGCTGGCCTCGCGGATCAAGATCCGTTCGTTGAACTTCATGCGCGGCCGCACCTTCCTGACCCGCTGGCTGATCCTCGACGAGGCGCAGAACCTCACCCCGAAGCAGATGAAGACGCTGATCACCCGCGCCGGCCCGGGCACCAAGATCATCTGCCTCGGCAATGTCGAGCAGATCGATACGCCCTATCTCACCGAAACCACCTCCGGCCTGACCTACGCGGTCGACCGCTTCAAGAACTGGGCGCACAGCGCGCACGTCACCCTGAAGCGCGGCGAGCGTTCGCGATTGGCCGATTACGCCTCCGAGGTGTTGTAATGGCGGGATGATCCTGCCCGGCACGCGCGACGGCATCCTGATCCGCCCATTGGCGCTGGAAGATGTCGACGCGCTCTTCGAGACGGCGACGGCTTCTTTGCCCACGCTGTCGCAGTGGCTCCCATGGGCGAAACCGGGCTATGCCCGCAGCGACAGTGCGGCCTGGATCGCGCATTGCCAGCACGGCTGGAATGCCGCCGGCGAATATCATTTCGGCACGTTCGAAGCCGATTCCGGACGATTGGTGGGTGGCGTCGGTCTGAATCATGTCAGCCGGGTGCGGCGCTCGGCCAATCTGGGCTACTGGGTCGCCGACGATGCGCGCGGTGGTGGGGTCGCCGTGTCCGCCGCGCGCTCTGCAGTCATCTGGGCGTTCGCCCAGCTCGGGCTGCAGCGCATCGAAATCCTGGTCCAGCCCGAGAACACCGCCAGTCTGCGCGTTGCGGTGAAGCTCGGCGCGGTCTGTGAAGGGATCGCACGCAACGGCATCATCGTCGGTGGCGAACCGCGCGAAGCCATCGTCCATTCGTTGATTCCCGCCGACCTGCAGAACAGCGTCGACTGCTGATTCCGATGCGCCCCCCGAAATCGCCGCTGTCCGAGTTCGTGCCGAAGGCCGTCACTGTGCTGCGGAGCGGCTACGGGCTGGGCGATCTGCGCGCCGATGCGGTCGCCGGGCTCACGGTCGCGATCATCGCACTGCCGCTGGCGATGGCGCTGGCGATCGCCAGCGGCACCACACCCGAAAAAGGCCTGCATACCGCGATCATCGCCGGTTTCCTGATCTCCGCGCTCGGTGGCTCCAAGGTACAAGTCGGCGGGCCGACAGCCGCATTCATCCCGGTCGTGTTCATGGTGATCGCGAAATTCGGCTATGGCGGGCTGATTCTGTGCACCCTGCTCGCCGGACTGATGCTGATCGCAGCGGGACTGCTGCGGCTCGGCACGCTGATGAAGTACATGCCGCAGCCGGTGGTCACCGGTTTCACCGCAGGCATCGCGGTCAGCATCTTCTCCAGCCAGATCAAGGACGCGCTGGGCCTGCAAATGGGCCAGGTCCCGGCGGATTTCATTCCGCGCTGGGCCGCTTACGCCAAACACATCGCCACCACGCAGCCTGCGGCGGTCGCGCTTACGGTGCTCGGGCTTGTCGTGATCGTTGCGCTGCGCCGCTGGCGCCCGGCGTGGCCGGGTTTCCTGATCGCGCTGCTGCTGTGCACGCTGATCTGCTCGGGTTTCGCGCTGCCTGCGGAAACCATCGGCAGCAAGTTCGGCGGATTGCCCTCGGCACTGCCGAGTTTCGACTTCCCGGATATTCCGTTCGAACGCACCCGCGAACTGTTGCCCAGCGCGTTCACCATCGCGTTTCTGGCCGGCGTGGAATCGCTGTTGTCGGCGGTCGTCGCCGACGGCATGACCGGCGGCCGCCACCGTTCGAACATGGAGCTGATCGCGCAGGGCGTGGCCAACACCGCATCGGCGCTGTTCGGCGGCCTGCCCGCCACCGGCGCAATCGCCCGCACCGCCACCAACATCCGCGCCGGCGCGCGCACGCCGGTCGCCGGCATGCTGCATGCCGCCTTCATGCTGATCTTCGTGCTGCTGCTGGCGCCGCTGATGCGCTACGTGCCGCTGGCCGGGCTGGCGGCGATCCTGCTGATCGTGGCCTGGAACATCAGCGAGGTCGAAGCGTTCCGACATACGCTCACGGCGCCGAAGGGCGACCGTCTCGTACTGCTGCTGACATTCTTCCTGACCGTGTTCTTCGACCTGACCCTGGCGATCGAGGTCGGCGTGGTGGTCGCCGCCTTCGTCTTCATGTTCCGCATGGCCGAGGCGGTGGAGATCGAATCCGGCAACCTGTCGGACGACGATGAGTCCGGTGCCGGATCCGACCAGCGCGCGCGGCTGCCCGCAGGCGTGGAAGCCTTCCAGATCAGCGGTCCGCTGTTTTTCGGCGCCGCCAGCCGCTTGGACGATCTGCTCGATCAGTTCCGGGTCATACCCAAGGTCTTCATTCTGCGCATGCGCCTGGTGCCGGTGATCGATGCCAGCGGTATGCACGCGCTGGAAGCGCTGCTGGAGCGCTGCCAGCGCCGCGGCATCATCGTGATCCTCTCGGGCCTGCAGCCCGAACCGAGGCGTGTCCTGGCGCGGATGCATCTGCATCCACGCGAGGGTGCGCTGCACATCGTGCCGAGCTTCGACGCTGCGCTGTCGCTGTCGCGCGAATTGATCGCCGGAACGGCTGACGGCGATCCGGCGGCGTGAGCAGTCCGCTGCGTATCCATCCATCGCACTGCCCGACCGGCTTCCATCCTGTCGGAAATGGCAGCTGTCAGCCGCTATCGCACATGCGACTTTGACCGGCTAGCATCTTCGGTCAGAATCGACACATGCCCAATTCCACGCCCCCGGTCTCCGTCCTCACCATCGCCGGCTCCGACTCCGGCGGTGGCGCCGGTATCCAGGCGGACCTCAAGACCTTCGCCGCGCATCGGGTGCATGGGCTGTGTGCGATCGCCGCGCTCACCGCGCAGCACACGCGCGGCGTCACCTCCGTGGAAATTCCGCCGCCGGCGTTCCTGCGCGCCCAGATCGATGCCTGCTTCGATGACTTCGAGATCCAGGCGGTGAAGATCGGCATGCTCGCCAATGCCGACATGATCCAGGCCGTGGTCAAGGCGCTCGATCAGTACTGTCCGCCGCACATCGTGCTGGACCCGGTGATGGTCGCCACATCGGGCGCCCAGCTGCTCGCCAACAGCGCGATCGAGGTGATGCGCAAGCGCTTGCTGCCGATGGCCACGGTGATCACGCCGAACCTGCCGGAAGCGGAATTCCTGCTTGGCCGCCCGATCCCTGATCTCGCGGCGATGCGCGAGGCCTGCGACGCCCTGCTGGATCTCGGCGCCGGCGCGGTACTGCTCAAAGGCGGACATCTCGCCAGCGGCGATGAAGTGATCGATCTGTTCGCGGCCCGACGCGAGAGCGGCGGCCGTATGCACCGCGAGATCCGCCACCCGCGGCTCGATCTGGACGCGCACGGGACCGGCTGCACCCTGGCCGCAGCGATCGCCGCGCAGCTGGCGCTTGGTTTGTCCCTGGTCGATGCCTGCGCCGCAGCCTCGGACTACGTCCATCGCGCCCTGAAACTGGGCACCCGTCCAGGACGTAGCAGGGTTCTGGTGCTCAACCACTTCGGCGCTGCAGAGCGCGTTTGAGCCAGCCGAGCTTCGATCCGGAGATGCCCGCCGAGGGCGACGGCCTCGAGGTCGAAGACGGGCATGGACACCGCTTCCGTCTGCTGATCCGCGCACCCGAAGCGCCTTGCGCAACGCTGCTGTGGCTGCCGGCGCTGGGGGTCGCTGCACGGCACTACCTGCCTTTTGCCGACGCTTTGGCGGCGCGCGGTATCGCCGTCTTCGTGCACGAATGGCGCGGTCATGGCTCCAGCAATCTGCGCGCAGGTCGCACGTCGGACTGGGGCTATCGCGAACTGCTCGAACGCGATCTGCCGGCAAGCGCAGGCCTGGTCCAGCAGCGATTCGGTGGCTTGCCAAGCATCGTTGGCGGCCACAGTCTCGGCGGACAGTTGGCTGCCTGCCTGCTCGCGCTGAGACCGGCGTCGGCGCAGCGGCTGTGGCTGGTCGCCACCGGCGCGCCGTTCTGGCGCATTTTTCCGCGTCCGCGCGGCTGGCTGCTGCCGCTGGCCTATCGTTTCCTGCCGTGGCTCGCCGATCGCAAGGGCTCGCTGCCCGGGCGCCGCATCGGATTCGGCGGCAGGGAGGCGCGCGGCGTGATCCGCGACTGGACGCGCACCGGCCTCAGCGGCCGTTACGCCGGCAAAGACATGATGAGCGACCTCGAAACCGCGCTGGCCGGTGTGCATATCGACGTGGACGCCGTGCTGTTCGCCGATGACTGGTTCGCGCCAATGGTGTCGCTGCGGTTCCTGACCGGAAAAATGCGACCCGCCGCCATGCGCGTCGAGACGCTCGACGCGGCGCAGCTGGGACAACGCGCCGATCACTTCGCATGGATGAGACGGCCCGATGCGGTCGCGGCCGCCCTCGTCCGCGATCTTCAGGCTTCGCGGTAGCCGTCAGGATTCATCGACTGCCAGCGCCAGGCGTCGCGGCACATCGCATCGACATCGCGCTCGGCGCGCCAGCCCAGCAAACGCTCGGCGCGCGACGGGTCGGCGTAGACCTCGGCGACATCGCCGGCGCGGCGATCGACGATACGGTAAGGAATCTCGCGTTCGCTGGCGGCTTCGAACGCACGCAGCAGCTGCAGCACGCTGATGCCGCGGCCCACGCCGAGATTCAGCGGCAGATGGCCGCGCACGCCTTCGAGCTTTTCCAGTGCGTGCACATGCGCCTGGGCCAGATCCATCACGTGGATGTAATCGCGCACGCCGGTACCGTCGACCGTGGGCCAGTCGCCGCCGTAGATCTGCAGCCGCTCGCGTTTGCCGGCGGCGACCTGACAGATATAGGGCATCAGATTGTTCGGCACGCCGTTCGGGGCCTCGCCGATCAGCCCCGACGGATGCGCGCCGACCGGGTTGAAATAGCGCAGGCTGATCGCCTGGACATCGCGATCGGCCCTACAGACATCGCCGATGAGCTGCTCCATCACCAGCTTGGTGCGGCCGTAGGGATTGGTCGAGGACAGCGGCGCATCCTCGTCGATCGGTACCGACTGCGGCTCGCCATAGACCGTGGCCGACGAGCTGAAAACCAGACGGCCCACATCGGCCGCACGCATCGCCTTCAGCAGCGCGATGGTGCCGGAGATGTTGTTGTCGAAGTAATCCAGCGGCCGCTCGCAGGACTCGCCGACCGCCTTCAGCGCAGCGAAATGGATGACGGCATCGAAGCGCTGCCCCGCGAACAGCGCCGCGAGCGCGGCGGCGTCGCGCACATCCACGCGATGCGCCTCGGGCGCGCGCCCGGTCAGACGCTCAAGACGTGCCAGCACTTCCGGAGCACTGTTGCAGAAGTTGTCTGCAATGACCGCCTGATGGCCGCGCTCGGCCAACGCCACGCAGGTATGACTTCCGATGTAGCCGGCACCGCCGCAGACCAGAACGCGCATAGATTAAGGAGCATCGAAAAAGTAAGTGACAGGCCGCAAAGTGAACGCCAAACGGTGTGCTGAGCGGAACATCGCGGATCGCGATGGCCGTGCAGCCCCGCTTTCCGCGTCAAAATCCCGGACGCCGGTGGGCGTCAGCCGACGGGCCATGGCCCCGAGTGCGACCACCATGGCGACGCCCGGGAATCGCGCTGAAGACTACCAGAGGATGTCGCGCGAAGCTCCATCCGCCGGGCCGGCGACGTTATCGGGATGGCTGGTAAACTTCTCTCCGCACACTCACTGGAATTCCGCACGATGCAGGCCGCACTACCCGCCCAAGACGCCATTCGTATCGCCATCCTCGGTCTGGGCTATGTAGGCCTCCCTCTGGCCGCCGCCTTCGGCAAGCGCTATCCGGTGGTCGGCTTCGATATCGACGCCAAGCGCATCGCCGAGCTGGGCCAGGGCCACGACCACACGCTCGAAGTCTCCGAAGACGAGCTGCGCGCATCCGACAATCTGCGCTTCAGCTGCGACCCGGCTGATCTGGTCGGCTGCAATGTCTTCATCGTCACCGTGCCCACGCCCATCGACGAATACAAGCGCCCCGACCTGCGGCCGCTCGAATCCGCCAGCCGCACCGTCGGCCGCGCGATCCGCCCGGGCGGCATCGCCATCTACGAGTCCACCGTCTATCCAGGCGCGACCGAAGAAATCTGCGTACCGATCGTTGAGCGCGAATCGGGATTGAAATTCAATCAGGACTTCTACGCAGGCTACAGCCCGGAGCGGATCAATCCGGGCGACAAGCAGCATCGGCTGGAAACCATCATGAAGGTCACCTCCGGCTCCACGCCCGACGCCGCCGATGTCGTCGACGCGCTGTACGCCAGCATCATCCACGCCGGTACGCACAAGACCTCCAGCATCCGCGTGGCTGAATCGGCCAAGGTCATCGAGAACATCCAGCGCGACGTGAACATCGCGCTGATCAACGAACTGGCGCTGATCTTCCACCGCCTCGGCATCGACACCCATGAGGTGCTGGCCGCGTCGGGGACCAAATGGAACTTCCTGCCGTTCAAGCCCGGCCTGGTCGGCGGCCACTGCATCGGCGTCGACCCGTATTACCTCACCCACAAGGCGCAGCAGATCGGTTACCACCCCGACGTGATCCTCGCCGGCCGCCGCATCAACGACGGCATGGGCCAGCACGTCGCCCAGTGCACGATCAAGGCGATGACCCAGCGCGGGCTGCCCACCGCCAACGCGAAAATCCTCGTGCTGGGGCTGGCATTCAAGGAAAACTGCCCCGACCTGCGCAACACCCGCGTGGTCGACATTCTCGCCGAACTTCACAGCTACCACGCGCAGGTCGATGTGCACGACCCGTGGGTCGACGCAGCACTGGCGCACGAGGAGTACGGCATCACGATGACCGAACAGCCGCAGGCCGGCGCCTACGACGCGGTGATCCTCGCGGTCTCGCATCGCGAATTCGCCGAACTCGGCGTCGAAGGCATCCGCCGTTTCGGCAAACCGAACAGCGTGCTCTACGATGTGAAAGCGGTGTTGCCGCGAGACAGCGTCGACGGGCGGCTGTAAATCGGGCCTTCGCAGCGAAGACACGACATCAACAGTCAGGCGTTCAGCTTCCGCTGGCGGATTGTGATCCTCGTTCGATAACGGCATGAATGAGCAGCGCCACAGGCGAATTTCGCCGGAAATCGCGCAGCCCTACCGCGCAACCCCTATGTTATCGTCCTAGGAAATACTGAGTTGTCGTTGTTGAGGATCAGGATGACCCCTCCGCCCACCGCATCGCATCTGGACGCGTCCGCAGCACCTGTCAGCTTCAATCCCGATGTCCTGACCAGTGATGCCTGCTTGGCAGGCAGCACGGTCTTCGGAGGTGCGCCCGATGTTGGTCGTCACGCCCCTCTGCGCGACAAGGATCCCAAGCAGTGCAACCGGAGTGCGGCACGATGAGCGCTCCGCCCGGGCAAATCGGAGGTGCGCTACAGCTGGCGCGAATCATCAGGCGACTCAAGGAACAGGTTCGCCCGGGCGAACTAGGTGGAGAGACCGTCGAACAATTCGTGCGCCGTTACTCGCGCCTGCGCCTTCCCGCACTGGATCTGAACATGCAGGGCAAGTACGACCCGAGCTGGCCGCAATCCTTCGAAAACGAAAAAAAGCGTCTGCAAGCAGCTTTGGCCAGAGAGGATGTCACCGACATCGAGCATATCGGCAGCACCTCCATACCGCAGCTGTCCAGCAAGAACATCCTGGATATCGCAGTCGCCATGCGCGCACCCCTTTCGATCGAGCGCCAAACCCGGGTCCTGGCTGCACTCGGCTATCAAGCCTACGGCGAAAGCCCGATCGGCGCGGGGTTTTCATGGTACTGGCGTGTCGGGCGGGACGGCGACAGTTCGTTTGTCGTGCATACCTGTCCGGCCGACAGCCACAGGCTCGTTGAGGTCAAGAACTTCCGCGATTTCCTGCGGACATTCCCGGAAGAACAACAGCGTTATGCGGACCTGAAGCGCGAGTTGACGTCCGTGCCGGGGCAGAGCTGGCTGGACTACAGCGCATTCAAGAAAGCCCTCGTCGTACGTATCACTGCGCAGGCCAACGCGTGGGCGATGGCCCGTGACACATCAGAACATGCTGCGCCGACGCCAGCACTCAATCTCGGACTCGGTCCCGACAAGGCATGAGCGCGTCTGCCACCCTGATTGCCCTCAATACGGTCGTACGACGTGAGATCGTGCGGATCATGCGCCTGTGGATGCAAACACTGATTCCGCCCGCAATCGCAATGGCGCTGTACTTCGTGGTTTTCGGAACACTGATCGGCGACCGCATCGGGACCTTCGAAGGCGGCTTCACCTACATGCAATACATCACACCGGGGTTGGTGATGATGTGCATCATCACCAATAGCTACAGCAACACTTCCAGTTCATTCTTCTTCATCCGATTCAATCGTGCGGCAGAGGAAATGCTGGTGTCGCCGATGCCGAACTGGACGATCCTTCTGGGATATGTCATCGGCTCGGTCGCACGCGGTCTTGTGGTGGGCATGCTCGTATTGCTCATCTCGCTGCTTTTCACTTCCTTGCATATCACCCATCCGCACATCGCGATTCTATCCGCGCTGCTGGGAGCCACGATTTTTTCCCTCATCGGCTTCATCAATGCGTTGTATGCGAAAACGCTCGACGATATCGGACACGTATCGACCTACATACTGACCCCGCTTGCCTATCTGGGAGGCGTCTTCTATCCGGTGAGCATGCTGAACGAGCCTTGGCAGGACATATCGCGGATCAATCCGATCCTGCACATGATCGGCGCGTTTCGCTATGGCGTACTTGGCGTTGAGGGCACCACCATCGGCACCTCCTTTGCGGTGATGCTCGCGCTTGTGGCTGGCTTGTCCATGCTCGCATTGACTCTGCTCGACCGCGGCGTCGGCATCAGGTCCTGAGCGATCGGTGAAGAAGAACAAGTACAGCGCATGAACGAACAGTCGACCATCAAGGACCGGGTACGTGACACGAAGCCAATCGATAGTGCGCTGGCGCAGGGCCGGCTGGAAGCTGCCATGGAAGAGCCGATCTATCGGGATGAAAGGCACGAAGTGCGAGTCTGCGATGTGATCGACCTGTTCCAGAACGCGGGTATGGGCGTTTTCATCACCGGAGGCGCGCCGAGGGACTGGCTGGCCGGCCAATCGAGCAAGGACATCGATCTGTCCGTAGATCGCCCCATCGAGGATGCGCACCGCCTTTTGCGCAATGCATATGCCGGCATCGACACGGTGCGCATGTCCAATGAGCGGTTCGGCACGTTGCGCTGGGGAGATGCTGCCTCGGGAGGGGTGGACATCAACATTCTGCGCAGTTGGAAGGATATACAGAATGACGACATGTGGAGCACGACCTTCTTGGCACGGACCGATCTGATCGAAGATGCGCTGATGCGGGATTTCTCGATCAACGCTTTCTACTACGACTGCCGAGAAAAGAAGATCATCGACCCCCTCGGCTGCGGCATCGCGGATCTGCATCAAAAAGAACTTCGGCTCATCACGCATCGCCGTGTACTGCAGACCAGCTTCCGAACCACCTTCCGAATCCTCCAGTTTCTCTGCCGGGGCTATTCCGCAACGGCCAATGTCCTTGAACACCTGGAACGCTACGCCGACCATGATGTCCAAGGGATGGGGCCGCGTATTCACCGATGGGTACCCAACCATTTCGGCGCAGGAAGCGAGCATATGGAGACATTCAAGCGCCTCATCTATGCGCATGCCCGCCAGCCGGCCTCCATCGACGCTCTTGATTCTTTCTTCAGCTGAGAGGTGGACATGCAAGCATTGACGACCGCAACGCCAGCCCCGTTTCGTCGCATCTTTCAAGCAGGAATGCGGGACGACAGCCATCAGCTTCTAGGCGGCACTGAAGTACTGCACCTGGTTCCTCATCGCGGACAACTCTTCTCTTCGTTGTCTTATAAACTCAATGAGTACCTGCCGGGAGATCCACAGACAGGAGCGCAAATCATCGTGCTGGACCGACCGGATGGCAGTTGGCGACTGCTTCGGGACTACGAGCGCGCCCACTGGCGGGTGACGCTGGAATCAGTGACCTTCACCGAAGACAGTCGGGGGCGAAAGCTGGAAGCACCCGTAGCGTTGCTGCTCGCCGCGCCTTCAGACAGTCGAGGCACGGTCTATGTCGATTGCATGGATGACGATACCGGGACATGGATGCGCACGCACCTGGGCAACGGCCCGGGCGTGGCCAGCATCCGCAGCTTCTTCGTCTATCGCGACAAGGCGACCGGCCTCGAGCGTGTCTTCGCCGGCACTTCGCCCCTCGGCATATTCAGTGGCACCTACGATCCGGAGGTGCCGGGGAAAATCCGCTGGGAAGACAAAGCCGAAATGGCGGGTTATACGCGTCGTCCCATGGCATTCACCGAATGCAACGGCCGGCTTTACGTCAGTATCAAGCCTGACATCTATCGACGTGTCGATGGAGAAACGCCGCGATGGGAGAAGGTCTATACGATCCCCGTCCCGCTGATCGTCCCCAGTAGCGGATTGCGCGGACTCACGACCGTCCCTCGGCCCTCGGGAGTCGGTCAGGTACTTCTGGCAGCGTTGGAAGGAGACCGCTGCCGGGTGGTGCGCATCGATCCCGAGGACGATTTCCGGGAAACAGTGGAACTTGAGGTGCTCGATTTCCTGGGCGAACACTGGGGCCAGCGCCCCACCTACGGCGTAGTGGCGTACGACGACTTCACTCCCGTGAACAATCAGGACACAGGCCAGACGCTGCTGTTCACCGGACTGGGGGCCACTTACAGCACTCGACTCGACACTCATCCGGCGGATGCGTGGGTGCGGGACGCGTGGTACCTGATCCGCCACCCGGACGGACAGCGTTATGAACTTCGGCGCATCGAGTCCCCAGACTTACAGCCCATGCCGGAACTCGTCGCCGCCCGCAGCATCACCGTGTCTCCCTTCGAATCGGGGATGCTGTATATCGGCGGCTACGATCCGAATGCCAAGCCCTGCCGCCAAACGGCATGGGTGTTTTCGGCGTCCATCGAGGCAGCGCTTGTCCCGCAACCGCGCTAATCGTCAAAGAGAAAACAGATCGAACTTTCCGGGCACGACAAACATGAACGATCCGAGCCACGCGCGCGACCTTTTGATGCGGGGCGTTTGCGTAATGGGCCTTTCGGCTTTGCTGTTCACAGTTCGTTAGGGTTACCCGGATGCGCCCCATATGCCGCTATAGCGGCGCATGCGCTGATACAGAGCTTTGTCTTCGACTCGTCGGCCAGGTCTGTGACTGCTGAAATGTGACATTCGCACTTCAGAAAGATTGTATTCGGATGTCAGTTCCGCCTATAGTCGGGTCGTATTCTTGGCGCAGCAAGAAAGCGCATAGGCATACCGGTCCGTGGATGGGACCGCACGCTGAACCTGCGATCCGGATCCTCCGTGATCGCGGTCAAAGGAATGACTTTTCGCCATGGATGCTCAGGTCCCCTCTTTGTTGTCTGTTCGGACTGCTTTCGCAGACGACGATCGCTCGACGCCGAGTTCTCCCGGGTTGATCGCCGAAGTCGCTTTTTCAGCACGGCTCACCGATTACCTGGCGCTGCAAGGCTCGACGACGTTCTTTCTGCAGGCTGTCTCCGGAATGGCGGTTGAAGTCGAAGTGTTGCATCAGTATGTCGAGAAGCGTTCCGACAAGGGCGATCTTCTGCGCCGCCTTTCCCGGCTGTACGTGCGCCACGCGCGCAACATCAT
>JBIITV010000122.1:0-13599 GCA_044340325.1 Lysobacteraceae bacterium | reverse complement strand
CCGACCAGCGGTCCGGTCAGGCCGTCGACTTCATCGAAGCCCAGCCCGAACGCGGCGGTGTGGTGGATGGTCGACAGGATCGAGAACACGCCGATCCGGTTGCCGATGAAGTTTGGAGTGTCCTTGGCGTAGACCACGCCTTTGCCGAGGGTGGTGGTGAGGAAGGTTTCGAGACCCTCCAGCACGGTCGGGTCAGTGCTTTTGGCCGGAATGAGCTCCGCCAGATGCATGTAGCGCGGCGGGTTGAAGAAGTGCACACCGCAGAACCGGTGGCGAAGTACTTCTGGAAGAACTTCCGATAACTTGTTGATTCCCAAGCCTGAAGTGTTGCTCGCAAGGATCGCGTTCGCGGGTACGAAAGGTGCGATCTTCTTGTACAGCTCCTGCTTCCAGTCCATCCGTTCGGCGATGGCCTCGATGATCAGGTCGCAGCCGCGGAGTTGTTCCAGACTGCTGTCGTAGTTGCCCGGGGTGATCGCTTCGACCAATGATTTGCTGGCCAATGGTGCCGGCGACAGCTTGCCGAGATTGGCGAGCGCTTTGAGCACGATCCCATTGGGGTCGCCTTCCTTCGCGGCGAGATCGAACAGCACTGTATCGACGCCGGCATTGGTCAGATGGGCGGCGATCTGGGCTCCCATGACGCCGGCACCGAGGACCGCAGCGCGTCGCACAAGTGGTTTCTGAGACATGTTATGCATCCTATTGATAACGTTGTATTTTACTTGGATTGAGTTTAATGCTTTCGTCGACGATCAGTTGATCTTGCCGGCCTTGAACCCGGCGGAAGCGAAACGGATGAGTTCCTGCGCGGCACGATGCCGATGCGTCACTTCGGACACCCCGGTCGGGCGTTTGATCATCCCGAAGTCGGCCATGGCGTAAGTGAGGGAACCGGCGAGGAAGTCTAGTCGCCAGTACAGCTCCTCCTTGCTCAGGCCTGGCATGCAGTCCGAGATCGCCTTGGCGAACTCGCGCAGCACATGGCCGTATTGTTCGGAGAGGAAGCGGCGCAGGCCGTCGTTCTTCTCGGCATAGGCGCGCGCGATCACGCGGATGAAGGCGCCACCGCCATGCCGGTCCTGCGCCATCGCCAGCGCAGGCTCGACGAATGCGGCGAGGATCGCGTCCAGATCGGCCGGGTCCGCATCGACCGCCGTCTGCAGGCGGGAAAGGCGCTGCGCGCTCATTTCGTCCATGCGCCGGCGGAAGACCTCGTTGACGAGGTTTTCCTTGCTGCCGAAATGGTAATTGACCGCTGCGATGTTGACGTCGGCCTGACTGGTGACCTGTCGCAGCGAGGTGCCGCCGAAACCGTATTGCGCGAAAAGTGTTTCCGCAGCATCGAGAATCCGTTCCTTGGTCGAGAATTGGGCTTTGCTCATCGCGGCTCCGGCAGACAGCGGTCAGGGAGCGGGATACTACCTGAATCAAACGCTTGTTTGAGCGTACACCGAACTGGGCCAAGCTGCAAAATGTGATCGCGGACAATGATGCAAGAAGGCCCGCCGCCGGGTTAGAATCTTCTCCAGCCCATTCGGCTAAACCCGCGTCTACACGCGGGTTTTTCCTTCCCATCCATGTTATCTTTCGGCCGCTCGATCGCGGCCGTCTACCCCCGGAGACTACCCTCATGGCGCTGGAGCGCACCATTTCGATCATCAAGCCCGACGCCGTCGCCAAGAACGTCATCGGCGAAATCTACTCGCGTTTCGAACAGGCCGGTCTCAAGGTCGTCGCTGCGAAGATGAAGCATCTCTCCCGAAAGGAGGCCGAAGGCTTCTATGCCGTGCATCGCGAACGGCCGTTCTTCAACGCGCTTGTCGAGTTCATGACTTCGGGCCCGGTGATGATCCAGGTGCTGGAAGGCGAAAGCGCGGTGCTGAAGAACCGCGAGCTGATGGGCGCCACCAACCCGAAGGAAGCTGCGCCGGGCACGATCCGCGCCGACTTTGCCACGTCGATCGATGCCAATGCCGTGCATGGTTCCGATTCGCTCGAGAACGCTGCGATCGAAACCGCGTATTTCTTCGCGGCGACGGAACTCTGCCCGCGCTGATGCGATGAACGAGGTCGTGCAAAACATTCCGCTCAAGCAGAACCTGCTCGACCTCGATCGCGATGGTCTGGAGTGCTTCTTCGCCGAAACGCTGGGCGAGAAGCGCTACCGCGCCCATCAGGTGATGAAGTGGATCCATCACCGTCATGTCACCGACTTCAACGACATGACCGATCTCGGCAAAGCGCTGCGCGCCAAGCTCGAAGCGCACGCGGAAGTGCGCGTGCCGCAGATCCAGTTCGACAAGCCATCCGAAGACGGCACCCACAAATGGCTGCTCGGCATGGACGGCAAGAATGCCATCGAAACCGTCTATAGTCCTGACAAAGGCCGCGGCACGCTCTGCGTGTCCTCGCAGGTCGGTTGCGGCTTGAATTGCCAGTTCTGCTCCACCGCGACCCAGGGCTTCAACCGCAATCTTTCGACCGCCGAGATCATCGGCCAGGTCTGGGTAGCCGCACGTCACCTCGGCAACGTTCCGCACAAGCAGCGCAAGCTCACCAACGTGGTGATGATGGGCATGGGCGAACCCATGCTCAATTTCGACAACGTCGTCCGTGCCATGAGTGTGATGCGCGACGATCTCGGCTACGGCCTGGCGAACAAGCGCGTGACCCTGTCGACTGCCGGCGTGGTACCGATGATCGATCGCCTTGCGGCGGAAAGCGATGTCTCGCTAGCGGTTTCGCTGCATGCGCCGAACGACGAACTGCGCAGCCAGCTCGTGCCGCTCAACAAAAAGTATCCGATCTCGGAGCTGATGGATGCCTGCGTGCGCTACGCGCTGCGCAAGAAGGGCACGTCGGTCACGTTCGAATACACGCTGATGAAGGGCGTCAACGATCAACCCCAGCAGGCGCGCGAGCTGGTGCGCCTGCTGCGCGCGTTCGACAACGCGGTGCAGATGAAGGACGCGGCGAAGGTCAACCTGATCCCGTTCAACCCCTTCCCGGGTACCCGTTTCGAGCGTCCCGACGAAGCCGCGATCCGTGCGTTCCAGAAACAGCTCAATGAAGCGGGCATGATCGCGCCGGTCCGCCGCACCCGTGGCGACGACATCGACGCCGCCTGCGGGCAACTCAAAGGACAGGTCGTCGATCGTACCCGGCGTCAGGCCGAATTCCGCAAGACGCTCGAGACGCGCGGGGGGCGCGACGCGGGCGGCAATGAACCAGGAACAGCGCATGCGGCTGCATGATGCGCTGTGTTTCGAGATCGGATTCGACGCCTCGGCGGGCGTCGAATCCGCGCCAGATGCAAGCTTTGCTTTGGGGAGCAATCCGCAATGACATCCTCCGCAACCGGCATGCCCGACAGCGCTCGTGGTATCGGTGAACGACTGCGACAGGCCCGCATCCGCGCAGGCATGACGCCATCCGAAGTCGGGTCGCAGCTGAAAATGCCGACCCACGTGATCGAAGCGCTTGAGCGCGAAGACTGGGCGCACATCGGAGCGCCGGTCTTCATCCGCGGTCAACTACGCAGCTATGCGCGTCTGATGGAGCTGCCGGCAGACGCCATCACCGAGAGCGTATCGACACCTGCGGCGAAGCCTGCCGATCTGGTGCCGCGCACCTTCACCCCACGCATGCAACGGCTGGTCGAACAGACTGCGCGGCGTCTGGTCTACGTGGTGATCACGGCTACGATCGCCGTTCCGGTGTGGTTGGCGACCCGCTCGCATCTCGATGGCGCTGTGGACACCGTGTCCCTCGACACCGACGCTTCGCTCGCCCAGCCGAAGCAGTCGAGGACTTCGCCCGTTTCCGCGACAGACGCGAGCCCTGCGCCAGCGGCGCCGCTGGTCGCTTCGATCACCCCGCCGATGCCGCAGCGCCCGGCCGTCGCAGCGGACGACCTGTCGGTCAGTTTCAGTGGTGAAAGCTGGGTCCGCGTAAGCGCGCCGGACGGCACGCTTATCGAGCAGGCCCTTGTGCCGTCCGGACAGCAGCGGGTGTTCAAACCGGGCCAGGTCGGCAAGGCCGTGCTCGGCAATGCCCAGGCTGTATCGGTGCGATATCGAGGCCAAGCCATGGACCTGGCGCCCTACATCCGCGCGAATGTGGTGCGCTTTACGGTATCCTCTGACGGTTCACTGCAGCCGGTCGATCGCTGAGGAAGTCCGCGTCTCTGCGGTCTTGTCTAGATCATCCGTGCCGCAGTGGCCCGTCACCTTTTCTGTGCCTGGTAATGCCGCAGCGCCGATCTGATCCGGAATTGCGGCAGGATCATTTCGATCTGTGTCCACCGCGATTCCGGCATCCACCGGGTTCCCGCTCGATGCCCGTCGTGACGGCCGGTATTCAGGCGAAACTTGCTACAACGTCGCGGTGGTCTGGCGGCACGATGCGTTTCCGTCGCGCCTTCCGCCGCAACCATATTCACCCAATACGATACCCACACATGGCGATCGACGATCCCCTCGACGAACAAGAACAAAGCGAACGCGTACGGACTTGGCTGCGCGGCAATGCCGCCGGCTTGATCGGAGGCGTCGCCCTCGGGCTAGGAGCCATCTACGGCTGGCTTTGGTGGCAGGATCAGGCCGATGCCAAGCAGGCCAAAGCGAGCGACGACTATCAGGTCGTTCTCGAACAGATTCAGGCGAATAAATTGAAGGAAGCACAGGCCAAGGCCGCCAGCCTGAAAGACACACCTTTCGCCGCGCTGGCGGCGCTGGATCTTGCCAAGGTCCAGGTCGACAGTGGCAAGCGCGATGCGGCCATCGCCACCCTACGCGCTGTGAAAACCGGTGACAGCGTCGTCGCGCCGGTGGTGTCGCAGCGGCTCGCGCGTCTGCTGATCGACGCGGGTAAACACGAAGAAGCGTTGAAGCTGCTTGCCAGTCTCGACGATGCAGTGGCCCTTGAGGCCCGGGGCGACGCGCTGTTCGCGCTGGGCCGCAAGGATCAGGCACGCGATGCGTACAACAAGGCGCTTACCGAGCTCGATGTCGCCGCGCCTCAGCGTCGGCTGGTCGAGTTCAAACTCTCCCAGGTTGGCGGTACGCCGCCCAAACCCGAATCCGCTTCCTGAGCACCTCAATTTGATCACGTCGAACACGATGAATTCCTATTCGAAGCATCCTTATTCGAGCATGCGCACCGCCGCCGTGCTTCGGGTCGCCCTGCTGGCTGCCGTGGTCGCGCTTTCCGGTTGCAGCACCGTCAAGGGCTGGTTCGAGATCGGCGACAAGGCCACCAAAGCCGCGAACAAGCCGGCCGAACTTGCCGATTTCACACCGTCAGCCACCGTTTCTCGACTATGGACCGCAAAAGCCGGCAGTGGAGAATCGCGTCTGGGCCTGACCCAAGGGCCGATCATCGCCGATGGTCGCGTCTATGCAGCTGCGGTCGAAGGTGGCGTGCGCGCGTTCGATCTGCAGAGCGGCACCAGCGTTTGGCAGTACAAGACCAAGCTGTCGATCTCCGGCGGTCCTGGCGCGGGCGAAGGTCTCGTCGTGGTGGGCACGCTCGATGGCGACGTGATCGCGCTGGACGCTGCAACCGGCACCGAAAAATGGACCGCGAAGCTCACCAACGAAATCATCGCGGCGCCCGCCATTGGCCAGAACATGGTGCTGGTGCGGTCGAACGACGGTCGCATCACCGCTTTCGATGCCGCCAACGGTCAGCGTCGCTGGTTCTGGAATCATGATCTGCCATCGCTCACGATCCGTGGCAACGATGCCCCGGTGCTTGGCCCGGGTTTCGTGTTCGTCGGCAACGACGACGGCACGCTCACCGCGCTTTCGCTCGCCGACGGTCGCCCGCTGTGGGATCAGGCCGTCGGTCAGCCCGATGGTCGTACCGAAATCGACCGCATGGCCGATGTCGATGGTTCGCCGGCGCTGGATGGCGCCACCCTGTTCGCCACCAGTTACAAGAAACAGACGCTCGCTATCGACGCCCCCAGCGGTCGTCCGCTGTGGTCGCAGGAACACGGCGGTGCGGGTCGCGTCGGCGTTGCCGGAGATCGCGTAGTCGTAGCCGATCCGGCCGGTGTGGTCTGGGCGCTCGACAAGAATGGCGGTTCGGCGATGTGGCAGCAGGCCGGCCTGATCCGTCGAAACCTGTCCGGCGCCGCAGTCCAGGGCGATTTCGCGGTCGTCGGCGATGTCGATGGTTATCTTCACTGGCTGCGTCTGGACAATGGCGATTTCGGCGCCCGCGTCCGCGTCGGCCGCGACCCTGTTCGCGCCGCGCCGGTGGTCTCCGACGGAATTCTGGTCGTGCAGACTGCGGGCGGCGATCTCGGTGCCTATCGTCTGCAGTAATCTGTCCGCCTGACTTCTCCAAGCGGCCCCGGGTAGTCCGACTGCCCGGGGCCGCCTGTTTCATGCTTCGACCATTCAAACTCCTCGACTTCGATCCGATCCCATGCTGCCGCTGGTTGCTCTTGTAGGCCGTCCCAATGTCGGCAAATCGACGCTCTTCAATGCGTTGACCCGTACCCGCGACGCGCTCGTCCACGACGAGCCGGGTGTGACCCGTGATCGCAACTACGGCGTCTGCCGTCTTGTGGAAGGGCGGCCGTTCGCGATCGTCGACACCGGCGGCATCGCCGGCCAAAGCGTGCATCTCGAGAACGGCGGTCTGGCCGGCGCGACCGCGCGACAATCGCGCGCCGCGGCGGAAGAAGCGGATCTGGTGCTGTTCATTGTCGATGGCCGCGAAGGTCCGTCGTCCCTCGACGACGAAATCCTGCGATGGCTGCGCAAGACCGCGCGCCCGGTGGTGCTGGTGGTCAACAAGACCGATGGCATCGACGCCCGCGCCGCGCTGGCCGAATTCGCGCGCTACGGTATCGCCGATGTCATGGCGATCTCGTCCGCGCATCGTCAGGGCATCGACCATCTGCTCGACGATGTCATGGCCCGTTTACCCGCCGAGGGCGACGCTGCGATCCTGGACAACGACCCGGAGCGCATGCGGGTCGCTTTTGTCGGTCGCCCCAATGTCGGCAAGTCGACGCTCGTCAACCGGATTCTGGGCGAAGAGCGGATGATCGCCTCCGACGTGCCCGGCACCACCCGCGACTCGATCGCGGTCGATCTCGAACGCGATGGCCGCAAGTATCGATTGATCGATACCGCCGGTATCCGCCGCAAGGCGAGAGTCGAAGAAGCGGTCGAGAAATTCTCGATCGTGAAAACCCTGCAGGCGATCGAGCACTGCCAGGTTGCGGTGATCATGCTCGACGCAACCGAAGGCGTGACCGACCAGGACGCCAGCGTCCTCGGCGCGGTGCTCGATGCCGGCCGCGCGCTGGTCGTCGCGGTGAACAAATGGGACGGCCTGAGCACGTATCAGCGCGAACAGACCGAGGGCCTGCTCTCGCGCAAGCTCTCGTTCGTGAACTGGGCCGAAGCGGTGCACATCAGCGCCAAGCACGGCTCCGGCCTGCGCGAGCTGTTCGGCGCAATCCATCGCGCGCACCATTCGGCCACGCGCCAGTTCAGCACTTCAGAAGTCACCCAGGCGCTTGAAATCGCCTACGAAACCAACCCGCCGCCGGCGATTCGCGGCCATGTCTCGAAGATGCGGTTCGCGCATCCCGGCGGCGATACGCCGCCGACATTCGTCGTCCATGGTTCGCGCCTGCGCAGCCTGCCGGAAAGCTACCGGCGCTATCTGGAAAACTTCTTCCGCAAGCGCTTCAAGCTGGTCGGCACTCCAGTCCGTTTCGTGTTCAAGGAAGGCGAAAACCCTTACAAGGACAAGAAGAACGTACTGACCGAAGGCCAGATCGCCAAACGCCGGCGATTGATGCGGCATGTGAAAAAGAACAAGTGAACGCACGGTAGCGAGGGCTGAAGCCTGATCTGCCGTCGCTTCGGTGTGAATCCGGGAATGCTCCGCATCGTGAACGCCGCTATCTCCGCCCGCGACATCACCCTCGGCCTCCTCGCCGGCGGTCAGGCCTCGCGCCTCGGCGGCATCGACAAAGCCTGGATCGAACGCGACGGAGTGCCGCAGGTGCTGCGTTGGCAGCGGCGATTTTCCGATGACGTCGGCGCGCTACTGGTTTCGGCGAATCGCAATCTCGAACGCTATGCAGACCACCATCTTGTCGTTGTGCCGGACCGCATCGAAGACGCTGGCCCACTTGGTGGCATGGATGCCCTGGCCACAGCCTGCGCGACGCCGTGGCTGTTCACGCTGCCGGTGGACCTGGTCGGCACCAACGACTGTCTGTTGCGGACGCTGGTCGCGATGCGCGGCGTCGACGGCGCGTTCGCGGTCGACGACAACGGCGCGCAGCCGCTGGTGGCGCTATGGCGCTGCGATGCGCTACGGGCCGCCTGCACAGAGGCGATCGCGGCCGGCGATCGCGCGATTCACGCGCTGCAGGCGAATTTGAAGATGTCCAGGGTGGTTTTCTCCGGCTTCCGATTCGGTAACCTCAATACCCCGGAAGACCTTCTCGCAGCCGGCATCGCAACGGGCACCGCATCGATATGAGTTTTCCCACCCGCATCGGTTTCGAACATGCTCGCCGCATCCTCGATGACGTCGCCGCGCGTCGCCGCCTGTCGTCGGAACGTGTCGCACTCGCGAAGGCGCATGGACGGGTACTTGCGCAGCCGCTCGCAGCGATCTTGCAGCAGCCCGGTTTCGACAATTCGGCGATGGACGGTTTCGCCGTGCGCCATGCCGATCTCCACGCCGATGGCGAGACTGTACTGGCGCTGGTGGGCGAACAGTTCGCCGGCCGGACGCAGTCGTTGGAGATCGGCCCGGGCGACTGCGTGCGTATCACCACCGGCGCGCCGTTGCCCAACGGCGCCGACTGCATCGTGATGAAGGAGAACGCGCGCATCGAAGACGGGAAGGTGCGTGTGCTGCAAACGCCGAAGCCGGGTCAGCATGTGCGCCGCGCGGGCGAGGATGTGCGGGTCGGCGATGGCCTGCTTTCGGCAGGGCAGATGCTCACGCCCAGCCGGGTTGCACTGGCTGCAGGGCAGGGAATGGACCGTCTTGAAGTCGCCCGGCGGCCGACGGTGGCAGTCTTCACCACCGGCGACGAGTTGGTCGAGCCTGGCCTGCCGCTGCGGCCCGGCGAGTTGTACAACAGCAATCGTGAACTCCTGATGGGCTTGCTGCGCGCCGACGGCTACGAGCCGGTGATGTGGCCGAACCTGATCGACGATCCAGCCGCCATCGATGCAGGTCTGCGCCACGCGGGTCATGCCTTCGATGTGGTCATCACCTGCGGCGGCGTGTCCGCTGGCGAGAAAGACCACATCCCGGCGCTGCTGCAGGCCGAGGGCGACGTGCATTTCTGGAAAGTGCGGATGAAGCCGGGCATGCCGGTGCTGTTCGCGGATGGCGGTCGCCTTGGAGAAGCGCTGTTTCTGTGTTTGCCCGGGAATCCGGTATCGGTGCTGGCCACGTACCTCACGCTCGGGCGAACCCTGCTGGACGGCCTGCAGGGACGAACGGAACCGCGTCCGAGTCTGCGCGCGCGCCTCGGCAGCGGTTGGCGCAAGACTCACGACCGCCTCGAATTCCTGCGTGGTCGTCTTTCCTGCGACGACGAAGGCCGGCTGCATGTCGAACCCAACCCGGCCGACGGTTCGCATCGCATGCGCGCCGCCGCAGACAGCGATGCGCTGATCGTGCTGGGCGAGGGCGAGATGGCGCTGGAAGCGGGAAGCGTGGTCGATGTCTTGCCGTATTGATGTCCATGGCTGTCATCCCGGGCGCAACTGGGGGACCTGTTTTTCTCTCGATGCCAGACGCAATAAAGCAGGTCCCTCTCTGCACTGGGAATGACAGCATTACACTTCGCAGATCATGAGTATTCCCGAAGTCAGCCCACAGCAAGCCCTCGACCGCCAGCGCCATGGTGCCGTGCTGATCGACGTGCGCGAGGCGCACGAGCGCGCCCTTGGCATGGCCGAAGGCGCGCGCGGCATCGCGATGGATGCATTGATCGCCTCGGCGGCGGAGCATCTTCCGGGCCGGCATCTTGAAGTGTTGTTGATCTGTCAGAGCGGCATGCGCTCGCTGCGCACTGCCGAGGCCTTGACGTCGCAGGGCTATGCGAACGTCGTGTCCGTCGCTGGAGGCACCGAACGCTGGTCGGCCGAATCGCTGCCCATGGTCAAGCCGGTTGGCGACATCGACGCCGACTTCGCCGAACGTTATTCGCGTCATCTGCGCTTGCCGCAGGTCGGTGTTCAAGGCCAACGCAAACTCGAAGCGGCGCGCGTATTGATGGTCGGCGCGGGTGGACTCGGCTCGCCGGCCGCGTATTATCTCGCCGCTGCGGGCGTCGGTACGCTGCGGATCGCCGACGACGATGTCGTGGACCGCAGCAATCTGCAGCGGCAGATCCTGCATGCCGAAGCTCGCATCGGTACGCCGAAGGTCGAGTCCGCCGCGATTGCGCTGTCGGCATTGAATCCACGCACGCGCATCGAAGCGATCGCCGAGCGCGTGAGCAGCGCAAACGTCGAGCGTCTGCTCGACGGCGTCGATGTCGCGATCGACGGCGCCGACAATTTTCCGGCACGCTATCTGCTCAACGATGCCTGCGTGAAACTCGGCAAGCCGCTGGTCTACGGTGCGGTGCATCGTTTCGAAGGTCAGGTCAGCGTGTTCGATGCGGGCCGCCATCGCGGTGTCGCGCCGTGCTACCGCTGCCTGTTTCCCGAGCCGCCACCGCCGGATGCTGCGCCGAACTGCGCCGAAGCCGGTGTGCTAGGCGTGCTGCCCGGCGTGATCGGGCTGATCCAGGCGACCGAGGCGATCAAACTGATTCTCGGCATCGGCGAATCGCTGTCTGGGCGGCTGATGCACTTCGACGCGCTGTCGATGCGCTTCCGCGAAACCCGACTGTCCGCAGATCCTGATTGCGCGGTCTGCGCGCCAGGCCGCGCGTTTCCTGGTTACATCGACTATGCCGCGTTCTGCGCAGGTGGATGATCCTGTCGCGTGCGCAGCCCCGCACTGGCGAGGACGCATGATGAATCTCGCGTGGAAGTTCCGCATCGCATTCGGCTGCGCCTTGGCGATGGCCTGTCTGCACGCCCAGGCTGCGGAGGTGTGTGCGTTTTCCGTGCACGACCCCGGCGTATCGCCTGCAGCGCTGCGCATTGCGAAGATCGCCTGCGACGAGCATGCGCTCTGGCGCAGACCGTTCATCAATGCGCAGGGACGCATCGTCCGGGTGGCTTCGATGGAGGCCGAGCGGGAAACGCTGGCCGACGGACAGACGCTGGCCTGGCGCCGGGTCGTGCACTACTGGAGGGCGACGGGCCTGCTCGAAGAGACTGTCCGATGGGAGAAGCGCCAGATCAAGCTGGGCGGCGACGCCAGGCGCAACGGCGCATCGGATTGCGCCGGCGAGGCGCAGGGTTGGGCCGAGAAGGCCTCCTGCCGTGCATTCCTGATCGATGTGCCCTGGTCGGCCACGTTCGTTTCCTACGTGATGAAGACTGCGGACATTGCCGATTTCACGCTGTCTTCATCGCACTTCTTTTACATCCGCGACGCCGCGCGGCGACCTGTCGACGGGCCGTATCGATTGGCCGACCCAACTGCGGAAACGCCGGCGGTGGGTGATCTGCTCTGCTACCTGCGCGAGAAGCGCCGGGTCTACGGCTATCAAGGGTTGGTTGCCTATCTCGGCGGCACCGCCCGGGCGCTCGATTCGCACTGCGACATCGTGGTTGGCGTGGACATCGACGGCGACAGCAAACTCTATGCGATCGGCGGCAACGTCGTGCAGGGCGTGACGATGCGGAAACTCAACCTCAACGCGCGCGGCCTGTTGTCCCTGTCGATGAAGCGCGACAGCGACGATTCGGCTGTGTTCGAGATCGGCGACGAGAAGCGCTACAGCGTCAATCGCCAGGACTGGGCGGCCCTGCTCAAGTTGAACCGGTAAGACCCGACGCGCTCATCGCGCCATGAACGCGGACAGCGCTGCGTCGAATTCCGGGTGGTTCGAAATATCGTTGTGATCGGCCGTTGCGATCCGCACCGTCTTCGGTAGCGCAGGCAGCGCGGCGATCAGGCGCTGCGTGCACGTTTCGGGTACGACCTCGTCGCGACCGCCATGCACGATCAGGATCGGTTTGCGGAACGCATGCAGCGCCTTCGCCGATTCGTAGCGCTCGTTCAACAGCCAATCGACCGGAACGATCGGATAATGCGCTTTCGCCGCGCCGACCATGCTGTCGAAGGGGGTGATCAACGCCAGGCGCTCGACCTGACGCTGTGCGGCGACCTGGCTGGCGATGCCGCTGCCGAGACTGCGACCGATCACTGCGATGCGCTGTCCTGGATGCTGGCGCTGCACTTGATCGAAAACAGCGAGCGCATCGGGCACCAGGGACGCTTCGCCCGGCTCGCCGGTGCTGGCGCCGTAGCCGCGATAGGCGACCAGATACACGCTGCGTTCGGGGAACAGTCGCGCGAAATCGCCGCGATTCGCTTCGATGCGCTCGGCGTTGCCGCCGAAGTACAGAATCGGATCGGGCCGGTCGCGATTCACCACCCAGCCGCGCAGCGTCGCGTCGGAACGTTGCAGTACGAAGTCGGTGTCTGCGGCATCGGCGGTCGTGGTCCAGCCGTAGTAGATGAGCTGGCGCTGTTTCGCATGCAGGTACCAGCAAGCGCCAGCATAGGCGAGGGCAGCTGCGATCGCGGCGATCATCAGGAATCTGATCATTCGGGCTTGATCGGAAAGGAAGTTTCCATAGCAGAGTAGCAGTCGTCAGTCATCGGGTCACTGCTTCGCTGCGCTCCGGTTCAATGGCAACAGCGGACCGGTGGCGTCTTGCGTCGATTGACTCGGGCTCTTTCCCCGGCGCAGACTGCGGATGCCCCGGGTCGGGGTAATAATGAGTGCTTGCCGACGACACCAGCGGCACCCGGCATGCCGCGCCAAGGGGACTGTCATGGACGTATCCGAAGATGTATTCGCGCACATCGGCCGCAATTACGACTACTACCCGAATACCGCGCTGCAACTGTGCGCCATTTCCTATGATGGGCTTCACGAGATCCCGATTGAGGTGTCGGCGTCGACCGGACTGAGCGTGGTCTGGGGGCCGCGGGAGCTGAGGGACTGGGACGGCATCTCCTACAGTCTCGCCTTCATCGCTGGCGATGCGACCACGGGTGAGTATTTCGCGGTGATTCGCGGCACCAATTTCGAAAGCCTGAGCAGTTGGCTCAAACAGGATTTCGATCTCGACACAGCCAAGCCGTTCGGCGAGCTGCCGGGCAGTCCGCCCAACGTGCCGCCGGATGCGCTGATTTCCAAAGGCACGTTCAATGGCATGTCCGATCTGCTGCGACTGCGCGATCCGGATCGGGGCAATACTTCGATGCTGGAATGTCTGGAGGCGCTGAAACCGCGCTTTTTGTACGTCACCGGACACAGTCTTGGCGGCACGCTCACGCCGACGCTGTTCGCGTATTTCAATGCGATGCTCCATGGCGGCAGGCCCGCGTACAACATGGCGTTGTGGTCGTTCGCGGGCCTTACGCCCGGCGGCACCGGATTCAATCACTACTTCAATT
>JBIITV010000121.1:0-13604 GCA_044340325.1 Lysobacteraceae bacterium | reverse complement strand
CCATGCGCTGATGGACATGCTGCTGGCGAAGAAACGTGCGGGCGATCGGAAGACATGGCTGGAAACGAAGGGCGATCTGGCGACGCTGGAGGTCTGAGTGGTTGCTTCACTACCACCAGCCGTTGCGACGGCACACACATCGACGCGACTGCATGATCTGCGTGGCGCGGCTATGCTGGAGGTCTGAGCGATGGCAACCCAGATCGCGCTGTTCCGCGGCATCAACGTCGGCAAAGCCAAGCGCATCGCGATGGCCGACTTGAAGAAGATGTTCGAAGTCATCGGCTTTTCCAACGTCCATACGCTGCTCAACAGCGGCAATGTCGTGTTCGAGGCCGGACGCAGTTCGACCCGGACAAATGCGAGACGCATCGCCGATGCACTGATCGAATACACCGGCGTGACCGCCCATGCATTGGTGTTGACCACGAAAGAACTGGATGACGCGATCGCCGGAAACCCGTTTCTTGAGCTGATGGACGACCCGTCGCGGATGTTGCTGGGTTTCATCGCGGACGGCGCCGACCGCGCACCGCTGCAGGCGCTCGTCGACAGTGCGGCGCAGGAGCACGTGGCGCTCGGTGCGGGCGCGCTGTACCTGTGGTGCGCCGGCGGCATTCTGGACAGCGCTTCCGCCGCGAAACTCGTCGGACCGAAATTCCGCGACATCGTCACCAGCCGAAACTGGGCCACGGCCCTCAAACTTCAGGCGCTCGCGTCCGCATGAGGCTGGATCGCGGCCCGCTGCCGCTCTAGCACGTCCCGCTGGTGCCCCCCGCTACTGAAAGCGGGGGAACGTCGCATCTGGCCTATTCCGCCTGTTGATGCTGCCTCATCCTTCGAGGACATCAATGCCCCACCGCATCGTACTCATAGGCCCGCAGCTTGCCGTTAGCATCCCGCGTGCACCGTACGCTGCCGCGACGCGCAGACTCTTCCGCCGCCGAGATGATCGACTCCGTCGCAACGGGCGGCAACAACGAAACCTGGCTTTTACCGCATGAACTTCCGAATCAAAATAAATATCATGTCGCCGCTCCTCGCGGCCAAAGCCACATCCTCTCAAAGGGCAGTTATGCAGTTCAATTTACAGACTCTATATCGCATCATTTTCATTTATCGATATTTTTTCGAATGAATTCACAAGTACTGTTCAACGACAAAACGATAAGACTTACCACCTGAAAAGTTAAAGCAGCCAATGGCTCGTCTAAAGCAATAGCCATATAGATCGAGCCAAAAATAAGGGCAAAAAACCATAGCCCAAAAACCACGCCAAGCAAGGCACTTCTTTTCCCAACAATAATCTTATCTTTTTGAGGTTCACCAAGTGCTGCCCAAAAAAAAGCAATAGGCATCCACAATACCGATATGAAAGCAATTTTTGTCGTTATCTTTTGAGCTCTCCCATCCTGACCAAAGAAAAGATCGCAAAATTTCTGAAAAAAATCTGCTTGGATGCCAGGAAATGCAATCATCGCAACGGATATCATCACACATGTAACTGTTGCCAACATCATTGCACCCAACCATTTCTTTTGGTTAGAAGTAGCCCCATTGCTACTGTTAGCAACATTGAAAGAAATATTTTTTAAGTACCTGATGAACATATCACAAGCTCAAATTCTATTTCTTTTTTCTCGGATCAAAGACCACTGGCTTTTCCTCAGAAGTCTGAGATGACTTGATCGGCAAATTGCCGACGAATGTCGCAGCATTAGGATCCCAACGCAACGAATCTGGAAGGTTGAGAGTATCGACAACCCAATTCCAATTATCAGCCTCTTGCTCATCGCCAGCAATTGAAAGCGCATTCCAACCGTTAATCTCTTGATCCTTATAGCCACTAAATTCGTACTTTGGCGTGTAGTAGTAGAACTGCGCAGAGTTGTCCACCACCGTGTAGGCAAATCCCCACGGTCCAAATGCACGCGGCCCCCAAACAGACAAGGCAGCAACGGCGGTATTACCCCCCAAGTGGCCCCACTCAGCGCCAGTTGGCTTGGTACCACCTTCTTCATAATTAGCCGCATAACCGTACGCTTCCCACGCTGGACCAGCAATACTCAAACCCTTGGCTGCCATATCCGCAGTACCGCTCCAATTCCATCCGAACTCAAACGGATTGACTGCAGCGCCCGATCGAGCATATGCACTCATATTGAACCCAGGAAGCGGTTTACCGCCACTTGCCGCCAGATAATCGACCCAAAATCCGCCGTTAATATTTGTAAATTTAACCCCAAATGCCATCTGCCCATTCTTTGATGCCAAACTCACGAATGGGACTTCAGCCGAATCCAATGCAAGCCCAACCTGATCTTGTTCTGATAGGCCGAAGCGCCAACTTTGCTTGCTTTCCTCAGATGCATACAGATATCTAATGGCATTAAATTCAACAAATCTCTCTATTTTTGCAGACATAGGGCTGCCGACAATCATCTGCGCTTTCGCCATTTCCCTCTGCCTTCTTACTTGATCTTCTACTAGCTCAACCCCATTGAACTTCCCTGTGTAATCACCGGAGCGAGAAGGCAGGTATGCGCTTCTCCAATCCAGCGATCCCGTGTATATGGCGCTTCTCCAATCGTATATGTCACCTACTACGTGAATATTTTCGAGATCTGAAACTGGCCCAGAATCAGCTAGTTTTCCAAGCTCATGATAAGAGTCTTCATATTCTCTAATTTGCTCTTCAGTCGCATCAACATCAAGCACAGGCTCATCGAATAGAGCATTGATCTTTTCAATTCTTGAAGAATTACTATTGTCACGAGGAGTCAACCAATTCGGAATCCCATGCGCACCACCACTAGGTGTATACGCAACCAAACCACCCATCAACGCCAACATAGGATTCCCTACAAGAAGCAGCCCACTCCCACCAGGAGACTCGGCTTGCAATGCTTGCTGCTTTTCTTCCTGCGTCAGCTGACTAAATCTCTGTTTTGAATTTCGAACAGACTTCCAGTCATCCCATGCTGACTTGATTCCCCTAGCCATGGCATCGCCAGCTGCCTGCCCTGCCGCATTGATCGCAATGCTGCCCCAATTCTGCTTTTCACCGCCTGCCATTCGGCGCGCAGTCGCGCTCAGCCCTCCATCAAAGAATGCGCCTGCAAACCGATTGACTCCTTTGCTAAGCCCACTCTCTCCATCGACGATACCGATAGATCCCGTCGGATTTACCTTTGCGCTCACATAGGAAGCAAACGCCGTTGCCGCGACCTGTCCCCAGCTGAAGTTGGTGTCGCGATTCACTAATGCGTTACCCGCTACCCCGCCCGCATAGCCAGCCAACCCTTGAACCACACGGCCTGCTGTATTCAGCTGTCTGGCGCCATCCACAACCTTGCTGAATTTACTTGCACCTTGCAACCACTTGCCCGCCCCCATCGTGACTGCAGTGGTGAGGCCATCGACCGCGACCTGCTTCCAACTGAAACTAGTCACACCAAGCGCACTGCCTACTGCTTGGCTAGCCAGTGATCCAGCAGCACCCGCAATCGCACCTACCGTGAATGCACCAGCTGTCGTCAAACCGGCAGCAGCCGTGGCTGTGGCTGCGGTAGCGAATGTTGTAGCCGCACCGTTTGCAGCCGTAAGGAACGCGCTTGTTGCCGCACCAGCCGTGAAGTAAGTCACCACGACGGCTATGACGACAATCAGTATCATCGCTACGACATTACACCCCGCCTTCGGCGGCGGCGGAATAAACGGCAACCCCGGACTCGTCGATCCAATCGCCTCATTCGGGTTGTAAGGCTTGAACGTATTCGCATCGTTGCTGTTCACCCCCACGCTGGGGGTCTTCAGCTGCACGCCTGCGGTCAGCGACGCGCTCGCATCGCTCAGCCCGTTCGCGTCCGCCAGCACGTACCACAGCGTGCTGGTGCCGTACACGCGCTGGGCAAGACCCTGCAGGGTCTCGCCTTCCAGTACGGTCACCATGCCGCCGCCAGCGGTGTATGGGCCGCTGCCGCCGACGATCTTGCTCAGGCTATTGGTCTGGCGTCCCGCGCCGCTGGCCGCGTAGATCGCCTGTGCGGTCTGCTGCGAGAACCGGCTTCCACCGGTCGGCAGCGCGGTGCGCACTTCCCCGCCCGCCTGCAGCTCCGCCAGCTGCTGCCCCGCCGCATACACGAACTGGTAGTTCTGCGGCGTGTTGTTAGGGGCCTTCGTGCTCTGGGTGAACACGTTGCTGCCGTTCACCGTGCCCTCGCGACGGGTCTGCACCATGCCGTCGCCACTGTAGGTGTACACCCGTACCCGGTCGTCGATGCTCGCGCCTACCGTGGTTTCCTGCTGCTTGAGGATCCGTCCGTATGCGTCCAGATGCAGCGTATTCGTCGTCGGCTTGAAGTTGTTGTTCGTGCTGACTCCCGCGACTGTCTTCTCCTGCCAGCTCTCCCAACCTTCATACGTGCTGGTGAAGGTGTGCGTGTACCAGTCAGGGCCGTTCGGGTTGCGGGCGCTGTAACGGTACTTGGTGAGCCGGCCCGCCGCGTCGTAACCCGATGCGTTGTTGCTCAGGTCGGTGTCCTCCCACGCGTTGCCGCCATCGCCATGGGTGTAGTCCACGCGGTTCTGCAGACGCAGCTGGGTGATATCGGTCGATTCGTTGCCCACACCAGGTTGCGCCCATTGGCCGATCCGCCGATACACCGACTGCGTCAGCAGCCGGCCGTCGCCGTCGTACTGCATCGTCTCCGCATCCGACAGCCAACCACCGATGTCGATCGTTTCCGAGGCCATTCCCTCCTGTATATCGATCGGTGAAACATAGGTCTGGCGCGTCGTCCCCAGCGCATAATGGGTCCGCGTGCCCAGCGTCTGGCCCGCCGCGTCCACGATGAACGACTTGGCGATGCCCATGAACCCGCCGCCCAGCACTTGCGTGTGGTACTCATACAGCCGGTTGCCCCGCAGGTCGTAGCTGCTCAGCGTCACCTGCGTCTGCACCACGCTGCTCTCGGTCTTGCGCAGCACATGCGCGGTCGCCCGACCGCCGCCGTTGTACATCACGCTGTACGAGTCGGCGTTGTCCACCGCCACTTCGATCGCACCGTTCACCAGCGCGCCGTTCACCACTTTCAGCCGGTTCTCGCTGTCGTAGCTGAACCACTGGTCCCTGGTCTGCACCGATACCTGCGAAGACGATGTCGTCATGGCGGCCAGTGCCTGGGTCTGCGACCCGGCCCCCATCTCGAAGCTCACCGCCGATTCGGTCTCCGGCACGATCGATTGGCCGCCACCGCCGCCGGACTCTTCGATGATCAGATCGAAGTCGTCGGTCACGAACAACCCCTGCGGGTCCGTCGCCCGCACCCGGATCCCTACTGTGACCAGACCCACCTGCGGCGTTCCGCTGAACGTCCGCGTCGACGCATTGAACGTCAACCATGATGGCAACGCCGTCCCGTTGGACCGGGTCGCCGTGTACGTCAATGTCTGCCCTTCGGGATCGGCGAACGCATTCGCAGCGACCGTGTACGAGAACGCCTCGCCTGCCGTGGCCGACTGGTCGGGCAACGCATTGATCACCACCGGCGCCAGATTCGTTTGCCCCGAGGTCACCGAGAACATGAACGCTGTGCTCGCCACACCGCCGCGGCCATCGTTCGCCGCGTACGTCACCCCCCAACTCCCCGATGTCGACGCGGTGCCAGTGATTGCACGCGTCGCCGGATTGAAGCTCAAGCCCGTCGGCAGCGCGCTCACACTGTAAGTCAGCACATCGCCATTGGCGTCGGTGAACGCTGGCAAGGTCAGATTGACCGCCGTGCCCACCGCCACGCTCTGGTTGCCCACCACCGGCGCCACCGGAGCAGTGTTCGCCTCCACCACCAGCGTGAACGTGCTCGACGCCCAAGCGATGCCGTCGTTGGCCCAGTACCAGATCGTCCAATTGCCCGCCACCGTCGGCGTGCCGCTGAGCGTGCGCGTCGCCCCGTTGAACGTCATGCCCGGCGGGATGGTAGTGATGCTGTAGTCCAGCACGTCGCCGTTGCCATCGGTGAACGCCGGCAACACCGCGCTGTAGGCCTGGTTCTGTCTGGCCATCGGCACGGTCACGCTTGCCGGCGCCACTGGCGCCACGTTCAGCACCACCTTCACCTGCAGCGTCGTGCTCACCGATGCCCCGCTGGGATCGGTCGCGGTCAGCGTGATCGTGTAGACCGCGTTGTTCACCTCATTCAGCGGCACCTCACCATTGAACCGCAGTTCCGGCGTCGTCCCGCTGAGCGGCTGGAACACCAGCCACGCCGGCATCCCGACCGCCGACACCTGCAGCGTGTCGCTGTTGGCATCACTGAACACCTGCGACAGCGGCTTGCTCCATGCGAACGGCAGCCCGATCTGCGCATTCACCATCGCCGGTGCGGCCACTACCGTCGGCGCTGCGTTCGCGGCGGCATTGACCGTGATCGTACGATCGAAGACCGCGCCCTGTGCGTCGGTCGCACGCAGCGTGAAGCTGTAGCTGCCCGCCGTCGGCGGCGTGCCGATCAGGCTCGCCACTCCGGGCTGGCTGGTGTTCACCGTCAACCATGATGGCACCGGGCCCACCACGCTCAGGCTCAGCGTGTCGCCCACGTCCGGGTCGGTGAAGTACGTGGCTGCCGGAAGATCCCGGCCGAAGGCTTTGCCGACCACCGCGTTGAACGTGGTCGACGCCGCAGTTGCTGACGGTGTGGTGTTGCTGCGCACCCGCACCGTGAAGGTCGTGCTCGCCAGCTTGGCCGGGCTCGCCGTCTCGAACGCCGTCAGCCGCACCACCACGTTCGCGTCCGACGCGCCTGCCGGCACCGTACCGGTAAACACGATCTCCCCGGTCTGCGGATCGCGCGTGGCCACCAGCCAGGACGGCAGCGCAGCGCCGCCGTCCTGGGCGATCGTCAGCGACAGCGCGTCGTTCTCGGCATCGCGGAACACATCGCTGAACAGCAACCGGAACTCGCCGCTGGTGCCCTTGCGGAACGTGCGGTCCGCAGGCGCCGTCGTCACCGCAGGCGGCGCATTGTTGGGAATCGTAATCCCGGTCACGTTCGGGCCGTAGCCCGATTGCGTCACCACGCGTCGACGGTTGCCGTTCGCGTCGTAGTCATAGGCCAGATCGAAAATCCGCTTCACGGTCGCGCCCGCGCCGTCCACCTCGTCCTGCACCACCCGCTGCACGCGGTTGTTGCTGTCGTAGGTGGTCCGCGTGATGGTGTGCATCCGCACGCCATAACTGTCGGTCGCATCCGACTCTTCCAGCGTGCGGTTCCCCGCCGCATCGTATTCGTACCGATACGTGCCGCCCCCGGTCTCCACGATCTCCCGTACGCGGCCGTTGCGGGTGTATTTGATCGTCTTGACCGCATCCGCATAACCGGCGTTGACCCCGCCCGAGGCGCTCTCGCCGGTCAACATTCCCGATTGCGCGTCGTAACTGTAATTACTGTCGCGACCGCTGAGGGTGTTGTGGTCGGTCACCCGGCCAAACGCATCGTAGGTCCAGCTCAGCGCGTTCAACAGCAGCGTCTGACCGTCGCGATCCACCGTGCTGCCGGCGCTCAGTGCATTGCTCTGGGCGATCTTGCGGCCCTGCACGTCGTACAGGCTCTGTTCGACCACCCCCATCGCCGTCTCGCTACGCAGCAGCCGCTGCTGGCTGTCGTAGTCGTACTTCGCGGTGAAGTTCAGCGCATTGGTCACCCGCACCCGGTCACCGTTCTGGTTCAGCACATAGCTCTGCAGCACAGTGCGATCGCGATTGACCCCATTGCCCGACGGCAGGCGGTCGCCCACAGCCACCACCCGGCCCAGCCGGTCGTAGTCCTTGAACGTCAGATACCCCATCGCATCCTGCGTATACCGATGCTGACCCAGCACGTCGTACGCCATCCGCGTGATGTTGCCCAGCGCGTCCATCGAGGACACCTGATGGCCCACCGCATCATATTCGTAAGTGCGCAGATTGCCGTTCGCATCCCGCGTGCCGCGCAACCGGCCCGCCGCACCGTAGTACCACTCGTTCACCGGACGCTGCCAGCTGCCCGCGCCGTTCTCGCCCACCACCCACACCAGCGGACGGGTCTCGCGGATCAGTTGGTTGTGATCGTTGTACTGGTAGTCGGTCTGGTACCCGCGACCGTCGATCACCTGCACCGTATTGCCCCAGCGGTCGAACTTCTGGCGCACCAGCGAGGTGACGCCCGCCGCCGTCGTATGCGACGGCAGGGTGATCGCGATCGCACGCCCCAGTTTGTCGGTCTGGGTGCGCGTGACCGTATCCACCGCGCCGGTGGTGCTGTCGATCCAGGTCATGTGCGACTCGCGCACCTGATGTCCGGCCAGGTTGTAGCCGAAGTTGCGCGTTGCGCCGGTGCTGTTGTCGGCGTACATCCGGCCTACTGCGTCGTAGCTGTAGCTCAGCGTGCCGGTCAGGCCGCCGTAGGCCTTGGCCACGATCTCGCCGAACGCGTTGTAGATCACCGATTCGGACTGATCCGTGCCCGCCGTTGCTTGCGCGCCGATCGGCGCACGCGTCTGCGAGGCCCCGGTCTGCCGGCCCACCGCGTCGTAGGAGTACCAGCGGTGCACCATCGCATTGCGGCTGCTGTCGGCGGCATCCAGATACGACCAGCTGTGGGTCAGATTGCCCGCCGCGTCGTACTCGGACCAGGTGCGGTGGGCGGTCGGCGTGGCGCTGGTCCAGCCTGCGGCGTTCTGCGTCATCAACACGCGGTCGAGCTGATCGTAGAACGTCAGATCGACCTGGTCGCGGGTATTGTCGACCAAGGGCGTGTTGACCCCGTCGTGACCGTTGGCGTGACGCCGCGAGGCGATCATCCGCCCCAGACCGTCGTAGGCGATCGTGGTGTACGGCGAGCGCTGCGTATACGCGGCAGCCGAGCCCAGATCGTTGGCGGTGCTGACGTACAGCACGTCTTCGATGTTGCCCACCAGCACGCTGCGCGCCTGCTCGCGCACCGCAATGCTCTGGCCCAGCGCGTTGTAGGTCGTGGTGATCGTGCCGGTGTTGTCGGTGATGGTGGTGACCCGGTCCTCGAAGTCGTAGCCGTAGGCGGTCACATAGTCGTGCTGCGCGCTGCTGCCGTCGGTGTTTCGATAGTTGCGCACCACCGTCTCGCTGACCTTGCGGCCCAGCACGTCATAACTCCAGCGCGTCTCGCGGTCGTAGCCGGTCGCAAGATCGCCCGCGCCCGGCAACGTCGGCGGTGTCTGCGTGCTCAGATTACTGGTTGCGATCGCACGCGCGTACTCGACGGACTTCACCACCTCGCCGGTGGCGTTGTACGTCATTGCGGTCACGTAGCCTTCGGCATCCACCGTCGTGGTAGTGCGGCCCGCCGCATCGAAGTAGCGCCACGTGTGCGCCCACACCGCGTCGCCCTGACCTGCGGTGCCTTCCAGCAGCACAGATTCCTTAACCGCATCGCCGTAGGCGTTGTAGACGAACTGCGTGGTCGGCGAACCGTTGAGCAGTGCGCCGGCAGCGGTGTAGTACTGCACCGCCTTCAACGTCACCTGGGTCTTGCGGCCCAGACCGTCGTACGCGGTATAGATCGCGCGGTTGTCCACGTTGTTGTTGTCGATCGCAGCGAAGATCTGCCCGCTGGTCATGGCCTGACCCGCCTGCCAATTCACCGAGGTAAATGCGGTGGAGGTCGTCGCCAGCGCCGCCGCATAGCGCAGCAGTTGGGTCTGCTCACCATAGGTGTTGTAGCTGTACGCGGTGACATTGAGCGCCTGATCAACCTCCGCCGAGATCTGGCCCAGCGAGTCATAGGCGGTGTAGGTGTAATGCCCGCGCGCATCCTTCCGCACCACCGCCTGACCCAGCGCGTCGTACGTCGTCTCGATCGTCGGCGCTGCGCCGTTGAACACCAGATTGCCGGTGACCGGATCGATCGCGCCCGGGTGCGGCAGGATCGTCCTGATCCGGTTGCCGCGCGTGTCGTACACGTAGTCGGTGATGCGCCGATCCGCCACGGTCGTGTTGTCCGCATCCTCGGTCTTGCGCGTGAGCTGACCCAGTGCGTCGTAGACATAGCGGGTGACGATCGTGCGGTTCGACGCCGACAGCGCGCCCAGCGCGGTGATCCCGAACACGTCGCTGGCCGGGCTGATCTCGGCGGTTCTGCGCCCGGCGGCGTCGTACTGGTAGCTCCACACCGCGCCCATGCGGTCGGTGCGGGTCAGCATCCGGCCCGCGCCGTCGTAGCTGAAGAACTCGCTCTTGTTCAGCGCGTCGGTACGCGCGGTCAGCTGGCCGGACGCGTCGTAGGTATTGCTCACCTTGCGCACGTCGGCGCTGGTCTGACCCTGGCCCCAAACCGACAGCGCCGACTCGCTCAACGCGATCCCCACCGGCAGGTTGCCGTACTGGCGCGTCTCCACCACACGACCGACGCCGTCGTAGCGCTGTTCGCTCAGTGCGCCGGTCGGTGCCATCACGAAGCGCTGCTGGTTAGCCGCGTCGTACACGTAGCGCGTGGCTCTGGCTTGAGTCGCCAGCACCAGCGGATCCGGACTGAGCAAGGCTTGGATCGCGCCGATCACCTGCGCTTCGGTCTGACCGGGCGTGTAGGCAATCGTCACGCCATAGCGCACCTCAGCCGTGGTCCGACCGATGCCATCGTATTGGCGCTCGGCGATCAACCACTGCCCCGCATCGCGCGACAGATTGAAGCGCAGTTGCCCCGCCGCGTCGTAGACCTGCGCCTGCGCACGCGCGGTGGCCTCATTGGCCGCTGTGAACGTCGCAAAATCCGCCACCGTCGCGCTGCCGGCGAACAGCTTGTTGCCCAGGTTCGGATCGGCGGAGTTGAACGGCACCGCGTAGCGCCGGGTGATCGTCGTGCGGCCCGCGCCGTCGTACTCGCTCTGGGTGACCTGCCCTGCGGCGTCATGCGTGATCCGCACACGGCCAGCGGCGTCGTAGACGCGGAACTCGTGCTGATAAGCGGCGCTCCACGCGCCGACCGGCCCAAGCTGGGCATCGAACTGCGCCACCGTCGTCGCATCGTTCAACAACGCCGCCGGGAACACCGCAGCGAACCTGCGCACTGCCACGCTGCGGCCGATCGCGTCGTGCCACGTCCGGGTGAACGCGCCGATCGCATCGATGTTGTAGGTCGTACGGCCCGCCGCGTCGTACACCGTGCGTTCGCTCTGCGCGGTCGCCGCATTCGCTGCGATGAATGTCGCGAAGTCCGCATCGGTCGCGATGCCGTTCACCAACTTCGTCGACAGCGCCTGATCGAAGCCCATCGGCACCGTGAAAGCCCGCTGCAACAGGACGCGGCCTGCACTGTCGTAACGCGCTTCCTTGACGATGGCCTTGTCCGGCGCGATCAGCTGCACCGTATACCGAGCCCGGCCCGCGTTGTCGTATGCGGTGTAGGTCGTCTCGTTCTCGTTGGGCCAGGTCAGCAGCGCATCCAGTTGCGCCACCGTCGTCGCATCGCTCAACGATGCCGGATTCAGCCGCGTCGCGAACCGCACTTGCGTGGTCTGACGGCCGACATGGTCGTACCAGCGGCGCACATAGGCGCCGGTGCCGTCGACCTCGAACGTCAACCGCCCGGCTGCGTCGTAGACCACCCGCGAAGCGTTGCCGTTGGCATCGGTCGTCGACAGCCTGCGGCCCGCCGCATCGTAGGTATAGGTCTCGGTATTGCCCAGGCCATCGACCGTAGCGGCAAGGCGGCCCGCTGCATCGTAGCGGTACGACGTGCTCACCACTGCGCTGGCGTTGAGGATCGCCAGATTGTCCACGAACAGGCTCGCGCCGCTCACACCCGGCTCGCTGGTGCCGTGCATCATGAACTTGAAGCTGCCGTACTCCGCCGCCGTCACCGTACGCGACACGCTGTAGCCGCTGGTGCGGCTCTGGCCCTTGGCGTAGATGTAGGTGGTGATCGATGTCGCTGTGGTCTCGATCTCGGTCACATAGGTCGTGCTGGCGCTCAGTGCGCCAAGCAACGTGAACTGTTGCCCGCCCGCAACGCTGCCGCGATAGGCATACAGCTGACCGTTCGAGATCAGAATGCCTTCGTTGTTGACCCCATCCACCGTATTGCGCAAAGACAGCAGCAGACTGTTGTTGGTCTGCGTGGCATCGGTCGAGATCTCGGCACGATAGGTCAACGCGTTCGTCAAGCTGTAGGCGCTCTGGCTCCACACCGACGGCCAGTTCGTCCCACCGCCCGACGCGACCCGGTTGAAAACCAGCCGACCGTTCTCGATCCTGCCGCCGCCGTTGTTCAGCGGATCGAGGCTGCTCACATCCAGGCCCGCCGGCGTGGTGCTCTCGAAGCCCGTGCTCCACGGCGCCGTCGTCGCATTCGTTGCAGCCGCATTCGTGATATCAGTCGATGTCGCCGTCCCTGCGTCCAGCTTCACCAGCAGCGCCGGACTCAAGACGATCGGCGAGATATAGCGGTGATCCGAGACCACGCGGCCGGCCGCGTCGTACTCGATCTGTGTGGTATTGCCCAGCCGGTCGATCTTGAACTTCGTCTGCCCCGCCGCGTCGTACACGTAACGCACGCTCTGGTCCGCTGCGTTTGCGACCGCGCCCACGCCGGCCACCGTCGCCGTCCCCGCCGCCAGCGCGTTGCGCAGCGTAGTGGTCATCGACACCGCCTGCGCGTAGCGCGTCTCCCGCGCCACCCGGCCCGCCGCGTCGTACACCGTCTCGCTCACACCACCGCTGCCGTCGATGCCCAGACGCAACCGCCCGTCGCCGTCGTACAGCCGGTAACTCGCCTCATCCAGCGCATCGTTCGCCAGCGCCTGTGCGCTCACCAGCGCCGCCACCTGTGCTTCGGTCGGCGCGAGGCCCAAGGTGCTGGTATCCAGCGCCTTCACGTACGCCCGCGTCATCGTCGCCCGGCCGGCCTTGTCGTACACCACCTCGGTCAGACCGCTCGCGCCGTCCAGCGTGTACCGCAGCCGGTTCGCACCGTCGTAGCTGTAGCGCGTCACTCGACCGCTCGCATCGGTCCGGCTGGTGACATTGTCGTTGCTGTCGTACGCGTACGTCGTCGTGAGATTCAGCGCGCCTGACGCACGCGTCTCGGTGATCCTGCGGCCCAGTGCGTCGTAGCCGTACGCCGTCGTCGTCGCCGTCGCGCTGCCCGCACCTTCGGTCACCGTCAGCTGACGGCCGTCGCGATCCCAGCTGTAGCTCGTCTTCAGCGCCAACCCGGTCGGGTCCCGCGTGGTCTCGGTCAGGTTGCCCTTGCGGTCGTAGGCCATCGCCGTGACCCGGCCGCTGGCATCGGTCACCGTGATCTGCCTGCCCTGGCCGTCGTAGACCGTGGTCGTCGTCAGGTTGAGCTTGCCCGCGCCCGGGTCCTCGATCCGCTGCAGCATCCGCCCCAGCGCGTCGTAGCGGTACTCGACCTTGCGGCCGGTCGCATCGGTGCTGCTGGTCAGCAACTGACGCGCGTCGTACGTGTTGGTCGTGGTCTTGCCCAGCGCATCGGTCTGCGCGGTGAGCTGGCCGTTGCGGTCGTAGCTGAAGCTGCTCACCGCCGTCGTCCCGCCCGGCAGCGGCTGGCGTACTTCCAGCGTCTGCCCGAAGC
>JBIITV010000120.1:0-13633 GCA_044340325.1 Lysobacteraceae bacterium | reverse complement strand
ACCCGACACGCTTGCACTCCGCGCTCGGATACTTGTCACCCAACGACTATGCAAGGAAACTGAAGCACGCTGCTTGACCCTGTGCTTCTTGGCGTCCGGTACTGGGGGACAAGTTCAGTGTGGCCTTTTTTGGGTGCGCTGGAAAAATCCACACTGACCCGAATGGCACTACTTAAGCCCCGTCATCCCCGCGTAAGCGGGGATCCAGCGCCTTTGCTTGTTCAAGAAGGCCTGAAGTCACTGGATTCCCGCTTACGCGGGAATGACGAAAATAGGGAAGCAGTGCTTAAGTAAGTGCCATTCGGGTCAGTGTGGTCTTTCTTGGGTGCGCTGGAAAAATCCACGCTGACCCCAATTTCTCACTGAATCAAATACATTTGCGCGTAGGATTTCCTGCCCTCGCTCACGGCGCTCGGGCGCTTATCGGCGCGCGAGGCCTTGCCTCGCAAGCGCGCCGCTTCGCTCTTCACGACCCACCAAACACTGATTCCTAAAACATCCAGAAACGGCCAAAAACACCTGTAAAACAAGGGTTGTGGCCGTTTTCGTGTCTGCAGATGTCCCAAGGGGGCTTTTGCAATCCAGGGGCAAGTGGGGGGCAACAATGGGGGCAACAGACCAGCTTCGGATTGGAGTTGCCCCCAATGCATAATGCAGGCTGAAGGACTATGAAACCTGCAATGCCGCCGGGCTTGCGTGGGCGTGAGCGAGAAGTTATCTAGGTCGGATATTCACGCCATCAACCTTGGAAATCTCGACCATGAACGAAGAAAGAAACATCATCGTGGCGATTCGCGATCCGGAGTCCGGGCAGCATGCGGTCCGGCGCGCGATCGGCATCGCCGATCCCGCAAAGCACAAGCTGCATCTCGTACATGCCACTCGCTCGGCAGCGATGGAACGCACTTTCGAGCTGATGAACTGGACCGCCGAATGGGGGCCCCATGCCGCTGGGTCCGAAGCGCAACGACACGCATGGCTGCCGCTGTTGGCGCAGACGCTGGAACGCGCGGGTTACCGAGCCGCTTACGAGGTGCTCGATGGCAGGCCGGATGCGGTGATTCCGGAATATGGGCGAAGCATCGGTGCCGATCTGATCGTCCTGTCGGAGCCCAGGGGCGGCCAGGCGCGCGTGTTCTTCCTGGGTAGCACATCGTTGCGGATCCTCAGGCATGGGTCGTGCCCGGTCCTGGTCGCGCGCGGGCAGCAGGAGGCGCGCTACCAGCGCGTGTTGATCGCCGTCGACAACGACGAGAGCAGCTGGCATGTCGCCAATGTCGCCAGGGATTGGATCCCGGAAGCGGCGGATGTCCATCTGGTCCACGCATTTCGGATTTCCGGCGAAGGCCAGATGAGAGTAGAAGGCGTTCCTGAAAACGAAATCGAGAAGTTGCGCGGAGCGGTTCGCGCGCAAATCGAGAACGAACTGGAAAAATATCGGGAGATCTACAAGAGCGGAACGATTCACCTCGTTCACGGCTTCCCCGAGTCGCGCATTTTGGAAACCATCGGTGCCGTTGATGCCGACTTGGTCGTGATCGGAAAGCATCGGCAATCCCAAGCGGACGAACGCCTGATCGGCAGCGTTGCGCAGTTCCTGCTTTATGCGTGCGAGCGGGATGTCTTGTTGGTTCCGTAACCCGTAAGGCGTATATGGACTCCTCCCGATCGCCAACCGATTTTTCGATCTGGGTTGAGATTGCGAACGTATATTCGGCCTGTTGGTGAAGCTTTGGCTTCTCGCCATGATGGAGCAGTCGCACGCGGGTGCCTCATCTGGAAACAAGTGAAACAAGGGTCAGTGTGGCCTTTCTTGGGTGCGCTGAAAAAATCCACACTGACCCCAATTTCCTCATCCTACGATTGCTGGCGTTGGGAAAATACGGGTCAGGTTGATTCACCCCAGCACCCGACACCACGCCAAACCAAACGGTGCGCCAAGGCAGCACCCTATGGAATGGTCAATGCGGTGAACGTCCGCTAGAGGGTCGCGTTGTCGGGACAGGTCGATTGCAACGCTTTTTTGCGCATCGTGAAGAGCACCCTTCATCCGGCGCTTCGCGCCGCCCCGGATCGAGTCCGGGGCAGGCTCTTCTCCCCGCACAGCGGGGAGAAGGGAGATCTCGTGGCAAGCGGATTGGGACCGGCGTGGTCTTTCTTGGCTCTGTTGGAAATGTCTGCTCTGGCCCGAAAGCGCGCCTGATGAACGGCTGCGGCGGCAATGGCATGCAGACGCTTCCCGAACAGCGCGCGATCCTGGCGATCTGTTTTCCTTGCGCCAATTCACCGAGCCGCGATTCTCCACAGTGCTCGATTCCAAAAATGGAGGAAAAAACCGCGTCATGCACGCGCTGTTTTTTGCCTAGACCAATCCCTATCTCGTTGATCCGAAAATGGAAAAAGTGGGGAGACCTTGGGCCTGGGGCAACCCTGCATGAGTACGAGCCCGCCTTGCGCATTACCGGGTTGCCCGCCTATTGACAGCGTGTTAATTTCAAGCGATGCAGGGGACGGGCATCATGCCATCACTTTCGGCAATTCGAGCGGCCATTCGGCACATGGCGTCCGTCACCCACCGGGCTGGGCAGCCCGCGCCAACAGGAGGTTACCCAAGTATGCGAATCCCCCGGCCTGTCGCGCTTATCAGTTCCGTCATCCTCGTCTCCATGACGCTCGTCGCTTGCGCAGGAAACCGTACGCACATGAAGCCTCAATACGCCAAATCGGACGTCCAACCGGTCACGATCGAAAAGGTCAACGACAACCAGATCCGCATCCAGTACAGCATGCCGGCCGAGACCTTGTATTACTCGCCCGGCCTGAATTACCAGTCGAACGACGGCACGTTGCGTCTGTTCATCGATCGCTGTCATATCAGGGAAACCTGCACGACGATGGCGAAAGCGCCGATGTCGCCGGACAACGGCTGGCGCGTCGCCGCAGAAGTGCCTTACCACGGCGAGAAGGTGGTCGTGGTTTACACCGACACCGAAGATCAGGTCTATCCTTAAGGAGTCGCCGCCATGCCAGACAATGTCGTCCTCGGAATTCACAGCACGGCCCGACAAGACCCAAACGGGGGTTCTGTAGACAATTTGACCGCCGGTCACACCTGGATCAGCGTGACCCGCGATGGGGTCACCACAAATTACGGATTGTGGCCGGACGACCACCCGCGTTTTCGCGGTACGGCCGAGAACGACCCGAACAGGACCGATATCCGAGTCGGCCTGGAAGACGGCCAACAGCCGCAAGCCAGTCGCTACTACCAGCTCACCCCGGAGCAAGCGACGCAGTTGGAACAGCGGCTTCGCGAGAACGTGAGCTGGGGTTACACCAACACCTGCGCCTCCTGGGCCACGGACACCGTTTCCGGCATCACGGGCCAGAGAGTCAACGGATCGGAATTGGGCGGGCTCACCGACACGCCCAGGCAGACGATCAATTCGATTCGAGAACTCGAGCGCGATCGTCCGACCTCGCTGGACAATCCGATCCGCCCGAATGAAATCTCCCGCAGCTCGTCCTTCGGTGCCCTGGAAACCCCGTCGACGGACGTGCGGTACGCCAGCAACACCCCGAACGCTCAGCGCGACTGGAGCGCGATCAATGAAGCCCTGGGCAATCAGGGGCTGGAGCGTGGCCAACGGGACAACGTCGCAGCGGTCGCATATCGGGAATTCAATCAGCAGCTGCCGCAACTCGATCGCGTGGGCGTCTATAACAATCCCGACCGCCTGGTCGGTACGCAAGATCAAGCCAACGGATTCACCAATAACGTCTCGGTGAGCATCAGTGCGGCGCGAGACATACCGGTGGACCGCACATTCGCGCAAATGGCGGTCGAGCAGCAGCAACAGCGTCAGCAAGCCCCGGTCCAGACACTGGAAGCGCCGACCGTCAGCAGCCCGCGCATGGCCTGAACCGTCTTGTCGGTTCCGCGAACGCTATCGAGCTGGCCTGTCGATAGCGTTCTTGTTTGAAGGCATCGGGCGCTATTCGCCGCATCGCCCTCCATGCGAACGCCCATGATTCAGAAAATGGGGTGAGGTTGATTGACCCCGGCGCCCGACACCACGCCAAAGCAAACTGTGCGCCGAGGCAGCACCCAATGAAATGGACAATGCGCTGAACGTCCGACCGAGGGTCGCGTTGTCGGCAAAGATCGATCGCAACGTCTTTCGCGCATCGCGAAGAGCGCCCCTCATCCGGCGCTTCGCGCAGCCCCGGATCGAGTCCGGGACAGGCCCGTCTCTCCGCACAGCGGGGAGACGGGAGGTCTCGCGGGAAGCGGATTGGGGTCGGCGTGGTCTTCCAGGCGTATCCCGAACAGCGCGATCGTGATGATCTATTTTTCCTTGCGCCAATTCACCGAGCCGCGATTCTCCACAGTGCTCGATTCGATCTCGATATCGAAGCCTTTGCGCAGTAGATACTTCAGCGTGATCACCTGACCGGTGCCGAGCAGCGACACGCCGTAGCTCACGTACAGCCGCGGCGAGATGTATTTGCCGATGCCGACCACGCTGCCGCCGAGGGCGCGCGATTCGCTGACGCCGGCATCGTCCAGACCGATCTTCGCGCCGAGCTGCGAGGCCAACAGATTGCCGGCCGACAGCGCGGCGGTCGCGGCGCTGAGCTGGCGGTTTTCATCGGCGCTCGCGCTGGACAGCGGACGACCGAGGGTGAGATACGCCAACGCTTCGGATTCGCTGGTCGCCGGGTCGCTCCATACCTCGGCGATCGGCGCCGACGCGCGTCCGCGCACATCGATGCCGGCAGTGACGCTGCCCACTTCGCGTTCGGCGCGGATATCGATCACCGGATCGCCGAACGCGGTGTTCGACCACAGCAGACGACCGCGAGTGATCTGCAGATTCTGGCCGTAGGCGCGATAACGCCCGTCGACATCCAGCGAACCGGTGGCCACGGTTTCGCGGCCGGGGCGCGCACGCATGCGCACGCTGCCGCCGAGGGCGCCGTCCAGGCCGAAGCCGTGCAGACGCACGTCATCGCCCATCGTCAATGCCAGATCCAGATCCAGCGGCGTGCTGCCGGTGCGCTCGGGATTCGCCGGATCCAGCACCACCACGTCTTCCGATGCGGAGACGCCGGCATCCAGCCCTTCCAGATCGATCTTCGCGCTGGCGACGCGCACGCTGCCGGCGACCGCGATCGGCTGGCCTGCGGCGTAACGCACCACCACGTTCGGATCGATCACCGCGCGCAGTTCGCGGGTGTCGGAGATCAGCACTTTCTCGCCGACCAGCGCGAGCCGCAGCGGCGTGTCGTCGCTTTGCCAACCGAGAGTGCCGTCGAGCCGCAGCGTGCCCTCGCCGCTGTTCACGCTGCCGGAGATGCGTGCGGTGCCGTCGGCCTGCGCCTCCAGGCGCGCTTCGCCGTCGCGCAGGCTCAAGGCGAGCGCCGGCATTTCGGCGCGGAACGCGGTGAGCTGCGCTTGTCCGCCCAGCGTCGGCTGCGCGCGCGTGCCGCCCAGCGCGATGCGTCCGTTCAAGCGGCCCTGCGGATCGACGATGTCCGGCGAAAACAGTTCGAGCCAGGTCAGTTCGGTCGTGTCGATCTCGATCTCGCCGCGCAGCGGTGCGTAGTCGTCCCAGCCGGTGGCGATCTTGCCGGCGACGCGGCCGTTCGGTTTCAGCGCGCTGTCGATATCGGCTTCGATCCGCTGCGGGTCGAAGCGCGCATCGATCTGCAGATTCGCGTAGCCGAGAATCTCGCGACGGCTGCGCGCATCCAGTGCAAGCCCGCCGTCGTCGGAGCGCACGCGCGCGGTGCCCTGCCAGCTGTCGCCGCGCGGACGCACCTGCGCATCGACATCGACCGCGCCGCGCAGCAGCCACGCACGCCGGTCGTCGCGCTCCGGCAGATAAGGTGCGAGCAGCGCCAGCGGCAGCGATTGTCCGCGCACGTCGGCGCGCGTCGGCCAATCGACATCGGCGCAGAGCGAGCCGGCGCGGTCGGCGGTCGCGAAACAACTCGATGCGATCTGCAGACGCATGCCGCGCGGCGACGGCGTCGCACTGAATCGCGCGGGCGATTGCAGCGCCCACGCCGGGCCGGTGGTCGGCGCGAAGCGCAGTGCATTCAGTGCGCCGGCCCACTGCGTGCCGCGTTTCGCGATGTCGCCGGCCAGCACGAGCGCGCCGAATCCGGTGTCGGCATCGCCGTCGATGCGCAGCGCTTCGACCGCGCCGCGCGCATCCACATGCAGGCGCGCGAACGCGAGCCCCGCGTCGACATCCTCGCCGTCGATGCTCAATGCACCTGCAGCGCCGCTGCGCCACGGCAAACGCCCGCGTGCGCGCAGCGAACCCGCGCGCCAATCGTCCCAGCGCAGCGACTGTCCGGCCAGATCGACGTCGATGTTGGGCTGCATGCGCGCGCCGGTGAGCTTGAGCGTCCCGCGCAGCACGCCTTCGCCGGTCGGCAACAGATCGTTCAACTGCAGCGGCGAGAATTTTGCTTCGACGTCCAGCGTGTCGGCGACGCGACCCTTGGCGTCGATGCGACTGCTGCCGAGTCCGAGCGCGATCTCGCCCTCGAAGTCGGTACTTTTCGCTTCGTTGGCATCGCCTCCGCTCGCGGGCAGATGCGCGAGCACATTCGCGCGTCCACTCAGGGCGCGTCCACGCAGGCGACCGCCGAGTTCGTTCGCGTCCACGCGCACGTCGAGCCCGCCGTCGCGGCGCGTCTCGCCGCTCGAGCGCAGACGGCCGTTCACCGCGCCGCGCCAGTCGGGCAGGACATAACCCGGATCGAAACCCGCAAGCCGCGCATCGGCCTGCCAGCGCAGCGTCGGTTGCCACCACAGCTGGCCGCTGCCGTCGAGACGGCCGGTCGGCATCGTCGCGCGCAGCGTGTCGATATGTGCGGTCCTGTCGTCGCCGCGCGCTTTCAGCGCGATCGCCGCGCGCTCCTTGCCGCGCAGCAGCGTCGCGTCGCCCTGCGCAGTCCAATCGCGCAGGCGGCCGGCGAGTTTGAAATCGCCGTTGCCGATCACTGCGATCGCATCCTTCGTGTCGCCCTGCCAGCGCAGTTTGCGCGCCTGCACGGTGCCGTCGAAACGCGCATCGGCGGGGTTATTGAAATCGGCGCGACCGTTCGCCGCGACCGTGCCGCCGAGCAACTCCAGCGACAGCGGCGACAGCAGCAGCACCTGACCATCGACTGAAATCTTCGATGGCAGCACGGTCGCTGCAAATCCTTCCCGAGATGCGTCGCCCTGCGCGACGCGACCCTGCACGTTCGCATGACCGCCGACGCCATCGGCGCGCAGATCGAACGCGTACGGCGCGGCATCGTCGTCGTTGCCCAGCAGCGCGGCGAGCGTCACCGCTGTGCTGTTCGCCTCGAAACGCCAGCGCGGCTGCGCTTCGCCCTCCAGCCGAAGTCGCGCTTTCACCGGCGCCGGTGCGTTGCCGGCGAGCGCGATATCGAGTTTGCGCAGATCGCCGCGCGCGGCCAGACCCAACTGCGCCGGTGTGCGTCCCGCCGCCGCCGGCAGCACCGCGCTCGCGGTGAGATGCATGCGATAGCGGTCGCGCGGTGCGTAGTCGCCGTGCGCGGTGAAACGACCGCGATCGCTGTCGGCGACGATGCGTTCGAGATGCAAGCTTCCGTCTTCGGCGACAAGCCCACCGCGCAGCGTGCGCAGATGGACGATCGATGTCGGCTGCGGTGCGGTCGCGCGCAGCACGCGCAGATCGTCGATCTCGATCGCATCGGCGTCCAGCGCCAGCGGCGGTGCGATTGCGGGCAGCGACTCCGGCCAGCGCGGCAGCTCAAACGGCTCATTACTCTCGGGCAGCAGCAACGTCGCGCCGGACACCTGCATGGCTTCGAGACGCAGTCGGCGGCCGAGCAGCGGCTGCAGCATCGGATCGAGCACGACGCGTTTCGCGGTGAAGATCGTCAGCAGCGCGGTCTTGCAGCCGGGCCACGCGACCGGCTCGCCGTCGCGGTCCGGACAGGCGCGATGCACGTAGCGCAGATCGTGCAGCGTCATCGGCCCCGAGGCCGGACCTTCGGCGCGCGACCAGGTCAATTCGTCGCCTTCCGGCAGACGCTCGACGATCTGGTTCAACAGCACATCGCGTCCGCGCAGGGTGTTGAACAGGAAGTACAGCAGCAGCGCCGCGAGCACGCTCATCACGACGATCGACAGCAGGCTGCGCGTCGCAAGCCAGCGCGCGCGCGCGCGGCGCCGCGTGCGCAGTTCGGCGATGCGCGCGTCGTGTTCCGCCAGGGTGGGTGCGGGTTCGCTCATCCGCTTACAGATCCGCGCCGAGATTGACGTGCAGCGTGAACGACGAATCCGGATCGTCGAGTCCGCGCCCGATATCCACGCGCAGCGGCCCGACCGGCGATTTCCAGCGCAGGCCCAGACCGACGCCCTTGCGCCAGCGGTCGAGCTGGCCGTCGAAGGCGCTGCCGCCGTCGACGAACGCGGCGAAGCCCCAGGTGTCGTTGAGGTATTGCTCGTACTCGGCGCTCGCGGTGACCACGTTCTTCGCGCCGAGCGCGAAATCGTCGCGACCCGGCACCGCGTCGATGCGCGGGCCGATTTCGCGGTATTCGTAGCCGCGCACGCTGCGGTCGCCGCCGGCGTAGAAGCGCAGCGTCGGCGGAATCTCCACCAGTTCATTCGTGAAGGTCGCACCCACTTCGCCGCGCACGATCAGCCGGCTGCGCGCGCCCAGCCCCTGGAACCAGCTGCCGCGCACGTGCAACTGCAGGAAGTTGGCGTCCGAGCCCGCCCCCTGCAGACCGCCGCGCAGCGTGGCGGTGGCGCCATAGCCTTCGCGCGGCTGGATGCGGTCGTCGGCCTTGATGTATTCGGCGACGATCGAGGGATAGAAATACGTGGCCTGTCGATACAGCGTGACCGGACGCAGACGGTCGTCGATGGCGTAGGCCCAGCGCTCCTGCAGCGCGTGCACCGAGGCGACGAGATTGAGATCGCGGTTGTACTGCCCGTTGCGGCTGAAGACCGCTTCGTAGCGACGGGTATCGATGTACTCGGTCTGCTCGTCGTAGGCCTGCAGACTGGTGGTGTACCAGCCGTCGCGCCACGCGAATGCGGGGATGCGGTGCTGCAGGGTCAGCGTCTTGCGGTTCTGGGCGTAGTCCAGCTGCGCCAGCCCTTTGTGGCCGCGCGAATTCAGATAGCGGCGCTCCACACCCAACGACACGCCGAAACCGCTGTCGGTGCCAAAGCTGCCGCCGACGCTGTAGATGCTGCGCTTGGCCGGGGTGAGATTCACTTTCACCGGCACCCGGCCATCGACCGCGTTCTCCGGCTGCGGTTCGATATCGATGCGACTGAAGTAATCCAGACCGCCCAGCGATTTGCGCAGGCGGTCGAGACGGCCCTGGTGGTAGTAGTCGCCCTCGTCCCAGTAGACGAATTCGCGCAGCAGCGATTCGCGGATTGCCGGTTTCGGCGATTGCTCGAAGCTGATCTCGCCCATTTCGTAGCGGTCGCCGCTGTTCCAGCGCAGATCGATATCGGCGGATTTCTCGGCGCGCGTCACTTCGACTTTGCGCGCGGCGAAATCGGCGTCGAAATAACCGCGCTCGGCGAGGCGTCTGGTGATGAAGGCCTTGCTCTGCTCGTAGCGGGCGTGCTCGAACACATCGCCGACCTTGGGCGAGAACGCGTCGAGTTCGTCCTTCAGATAGCGGTCGTCGTTACCACCGCCTTCGATCGCGACGGTGGAACTGCGCACGCGCACCGGTTCGCCGGCGCGTACGGTGATGGTGACGCTGACTGGCGCATCGTCGGCGAGTGCGGCACCTGCGCCGCTTTCGCTGATCGCGATCTCCGGCGAGTAGTAGCCGAACGGCTCCAGCGCCTCGCGGGTCTCGTCCTCGGCCACGCGCAGCAGATAATCGAGCCGTGCATCGGACACCTGCTTGCCGCTGGCGTCCTGCAGCGACAGCGCGGTGCGCACGTTGGTGGTCATCGCCTCGTCGAGACCGTCGATGCGCACGTCGGCGATCTGCGCCGCATGCACGGCGCCGCAGAACGTCAACAACACTGCGGCGATGGCGGGGCGGGCGACATGGGGCATCGCGACAGGATACCCGCAGCCGCCGGACCCTCGGTGAATGTGGGCGCACCCGCGCTGCCCGGACCGTGCGATCGTGCAGATCGCACCGTGCGGTCATCCGCCTGTTTCAGGCGATCGCAGCGAAACCCGTTCCGTTCAGGGCGCAGCGTCCGCTGTGGCCAGAGCGCTGCCGCCGTATTTTTTCATGCAGGCCTTGATCGGATTCTCGTCCTTCACCGCCACCGTCCAGAGGCGCGCCGCGCCGGCCGGCGCATCGCTCGCCACCAGCGAGTAACGGACGCACGGCTTCATGTCCAGCGTGAAGGGCAGTGTCGACAGCGCGCCGTGTTTGCCGCGCTTCAAACTGGCCACCTTCAATCGCTGCGTGCCCGGTGGCAGTGTGTAGAGCGAGGTGGTGTCGATGTCCATCGCGCCGTTGATCGAGACCAGCATCACATCGTATTCGCCGAGATCGTCATCGGCGACGCCGTCGACGCGGATTTCCGCCCAAGGGTGGTCTTTGCCGGCCATGGCGGATGGTGCAGTTCCCATGCCGACGAGCGCGGTCGCCAGCAGCAGCCAGAAAGAACGGTTCAACATGATGGCAACGTCGTGGTACGGAAGCCGTCACGATATCGGGTCGAGATGACAGAACGCGGGATGCGGGATGTCATCCTCGCGACGGAGTTTGGGGATGTCGTCGGCAGAGCGAGCGCCAAGTCGGCAGAACGAGCGCGAAGTTTGAATAGGGTGCGCCTGTGGCGCACCGCTCAGGCTGCATGCGGTCGAAGAGCGGTGCGCCACAGGCGCACCCTATGCGGGTGTGCGGCGTTAGACCGAAAGATGCTCGATCGCAGCGACGCTGCCCAAACGATCGGCAAGACGCTGGAGCATGGCGAGGCGGTTGCCGCGTATGGCGGCGTCGTCGGCGTTGACCATCACCTTCTCGAAGAAGATGTCGACCACCGGGCGCAGGCGCGCGAGGCGGCCGAGCACGGCGACATAGTCGCGGGTCTTCAGCGCGTCGTCGGTGTCGGCGATGGCCTGTTCCACCGCCGCGTGCAGATCGCGCTCGGCGTCTTCGGCGAACAGCGCGGTATCGACCGTGGTCGGAATCGCGATGTCGGCTTTTTTCAGGATGTTGCGGATGCGTTTGTTGGCGGCGGCGAGGGCTTCGGCTTCGGGCAGTTTGGCGAATTCGCCGATGGCTTTGAGGCGGCGGTCGAAGTCGAGCAGCGAGCCCGCCCCCGATGAAGATGAGGCCCCAGTCGATATGGGCCGCGCGTGCGGCTGGGAGTCTTCCGGCATCGAAGCCATCGCGGCTTCCGCCGCTCCCACAACCGCCGACGCATCTCCTGTGGGAGCGACGGAAGTCGCGATAGGACGCATCAGCGCCGCCACAGCTTCGAATTGCTGTGGGGTGACGCCTTGGTCGGCATAGTAGCTGCGGAGGCGGTCGAGGATGAAGTCGAACTGCTCGTCAATTCCACCAGTAGAACTCAAAAGATAGGAAGGAACAGCACTAACGCTAGTGTCAATTTTTGCGCCTAAGTGCTGTGCTTCTTTAGCTGCTAATTTCTGCTTATCAAGAACTGCAAAACCTTGAGCATCGATATTGAATCGGGTTGCATGCCAGATAAGATTCAAGACATTCAGCTCGATGCCTTTTTCAAGGATGCTTCTTGCCAACCCCAACGCATTCCGCCGCAGCGCAAATGGATCCTTATTCCCCGTAGGCTTCAACCCTGCCGCAAACCCACCCGCCAACGTATCCAACCGCTCCGCAATCGCCAGCACCTGTCCCAGCTTGCTCGGCGCAATCGCATCACCCGCAAACCGCGGCATGTACGCTTCATCAATAGCCGCAGCCACTTCCGCCGACTCGCCAGCAGCCGCAGCGTAATAGCGCCCCGCAATACCCTGCAATTCCGGGAACTCATTGACCATGCGCGACTGCAGATCCGCTTTCGCCAATTCCGCAGCACGACGCGCCAACTGCGGGTCGACGCCGACTTCAGCAGCAATGCTCTCCGCCAAAGCGGCGACGCGCTGCACCTTGTCGTGCACGCTGCCCAGCTTGGCCTGATACGTCACCGTCTTCAGCCCCTCGTTCATCGAGGCAAGCCCTTGCTTCAGATCCTCATCGAAAAAGAACTTCGCATCGGCGAAGCGCGGGCGGATGACGCGTTCGTAGCCTTTGCGGACTTCGCTTTCGTCCTTCGATTCGATGTTGGCGATGCCGATGAAATGCTCGGTGAGCTTGCCCTCGGCATCCAGCACCGGGAAGAACTTCTGATTCGCTTCCATCGTTGCGATCAAGGCTTCCTGCGGCACCGCCAGGAATTCGCGCTCGAACGCGCACAGCACGGCCTTCGGCCATTCAACCAGGCACTGCACCTGTTCGAGGTTGTCGTCGGTGATGCGCGGCGTGCCGCCGACGCGGATCGCGGCGCTCTCGACTTCAGCGACGACGCGGGCGCGGCGTTCTTCGGGATCGGCCAGCACTTTCGCCGCGCGCAGGGCGTCGACGTAATCGTTCGGGGTGCTGATCCACACGGCTTTCTCGTGGTGGAAGCGATGGCCCCGGCTCATGCGGTCCGCCTTGATGCCGAAGACTTCTGCATCGACGATCTGGTCGCCCAACAGCAGCACCAGCCAGTGCGCGGGACGTGCGAAACCGTAGTCGTGATCGCCCCAGCGCATCGGCTTCGGAATCGGCATGGCGGCCAGCGCTTCTTTCAGGATCTCCGGCAGCAGTGCAGCGGTGCGCGCGCCGGGCGTGACCGCGCGATGCACGAAGCGCTCGCCTTTCTGGTCGGTGGTCTTCTGCAGCGTGGTCCAGTCGATACCGGCTTTCGCGGCGAAGCCTTCCAGCGCCCGGGTCGGCTTGCCTTCGGCGTCGAGCGCGATGTTGAGATACGGGCCCAGCACTTCGCTGCGCTGTTCGGGTTGCTCCACGGCGACGCCGGGCAGCAGCACCGCGAGCCGGCGCGGCGTGTACAGCGGTTTCGCGCCTTCGCGGTCGAAGGCGATGCCGCGTTTCTGCAGCGCGTCGATGACGCCGTCGAAGAACGCCTGCGCCAAACCCGGCAGGGCCTTGACCGGCAGTTCTTCGGTGCCGAGTTCGATCAGGAGAGGTTTCATATCGCTCATGTTGCGGCTCTTTTTTGCTTTTTCTTCTCCCCTCGGGAGAAGGTGCCCGAAGGGCGGATGAGGGTACGGGGTTGCGGTAGCGGCGCCGCTTGCGCCGAACCCTCACCCCAACCCCTCTCCCGGTGGGAGAGGGGCTCAAGCGACGGCGTGCTGCGGGGTCTGCTTCAAACCGGGAAACCCGAGTTTCTCGCGCTGCGCGAAATAGCTTTCGGCCACCGCCTGCGCCAGCTTGCGCACGCGCAGGATGTAGCGCTGGCGTTCGGTCACCGAAATCGCGCGGCGCGCATCGAGCAGATTGAACGAATGCGAGGCCTTGCAGACCTGATCGTAGGCCGGCAGCGGCAGGCCGAGTTCGACGAGCTTCAACGTTTCGGCTTCGCACGCGTCGAAGCGGTGGAAGAGTTCTT
>JBIITV010000254.1:0-2901 GCA_044340325.1 Lysobacteraceae bacterium | reverse complement strand
CCGATGCAGCCGGCAGTGGACTCGCCAAGGCAAATGCCATTTACAAGCAGTATGCCGGCGTGTTCAAGAAAAGGTTCAAATGGATCAGCCCGCAGCTTTTCAAGCCTGAGTTGGCCGCGCATCTGGCAGAGGACACCCAGCGGCTAAAGGCCTTGCTGGCATCGCATGGGCAATGGCGCCCGGCCGATGATCGCAAGCTTGCCGAGTTGCTGAGACTTGTCCAGACGCGCCACGGCAAGGACAAGGTGCTGATATTTACTCAATTCGCCGATACCGCCCGTTATCTGGGTCGTGAGCTGGCTAAGTCCGGAGTCAAACAGCTGGATGTCGCCACCGGCGCAACGGCTGATCCATACGCACTGGCCTGTCGCTTCTCACCCCACTCCAATAAATACGACATCAGGAAAGCCGACGAACTGCGCGTACTGATCTCCACCGATGTGCTGTCCGAGGGCCAGAACCTGCAGGACTGCAGCATCGTCGTCAATTTCGATCTGCCTTGGGCCATCATCCGCCTGATCCAGCGCGCCGGCCGCGTCGACCGCATCGGTCAGCTGGCCGAGGAAATCCACTGCTATTCCTTCCTGCCCGCCGAAGGCGTGGAGCGGCTGATCCGCCTGCGTGCCCGCATCCAGCAGCGCCTTACCGAGAATGCGGAAGTGGTGGGCACGGATGAATCATTCTTCGAGGAAGACGAAACCCAGGCCATCCGCGATTTGTACACCGAGAAATCCGGAGCGCTGGATGACAGCGATGACGAAGTCGATCTAGCTTCCTATGCATGGCAAATCTGGAAACAGGCCACCGATGGCAATCCCGATCTTGCGCGCGCGGTGGAAGCATTGCCGCCCGTGGTTTATTCTGCCCGGCAATTCGAGTTCGACGATGAGCGCTTGCCTTTGTTGGGTGCCGCAGCCACGAACGGCGGCACCTTGGTTTATGTGAAGTCTCCCGAGGGCAACGACCACCTGTCCTGGATCGCACCCAACGGCAAGACCGTCACCGAATCGCAGTTCACCATCTTGCGTGCCGCCGAATGTTCACCGGGCACGCCGGCTGTGCCTCGTGCTGAAGGTCATCACGAATGGGTGGCTGCAGGCTTGCAGCAAGCCGTGGCGCAGGACAAATCCGTAGGCGGAGGTCTCGGCCGTCCGTCCAGCCCGCGCCGTCGCGCCTACGAGCGCTTGAAGCGGCACGCCGAAGGCCGGCGCGGCACCTTATTTATCGATACCGTGCTGGAAGTCGCGCTGGACGACATCTACCGCCATCCCTTGCTGGAGACGTCGGCCGACGTGCTCAATCGCCTGATGCGCAGCGGCGTCAACGATGAAGAGCTGGCCGAAGCGGTGAAATCGTTGCGCGACGAAGGCCGGCTGACCTATTCCGATAATGACGCTGCGCTGCGGGAGCCGCGCGTAGTTTGCTCCATGGGTTTGATAACGGAAATCTGACAGTGGCCAAGCTCGACTTCAAAAAATTCCAGGCTTTTCTGGGTGATTTCGATTTCACCCGACTGTTTGTCGATGTGCTGGGCTGGAACAATGCACCAGCGGCGGAAAGCCTGTGGCAGAAGGACGAAGCTTCGGGCCATCAGTTCGAGTACCGCATGCTGGCCGAACTCGCGGGTGTGGCCGTCATCCAAGTGGTAGCGGAAGAAGGTTGGCCGAATGAGGCCGCGCGCATGGCGATCTGGCGCCAGGTGGCCCATCGCCATTACGAGAACCTGCTGATCTTCACCAATCGCCCCTCGGAAGCCAGCCAGAGCCTCTGGTATTGGGTCAAACGCAGCAAGGACGCCGAAACCGGCAAGCCCAGACTGACGCCACGCCGGCACGAATATTTTCGTGGCCAGCCAGTCGATTTGTTCGCTTCCAAACTGCAAGCCATGGTGGTGGAGCTGTCTGAACTCGACGCTGCGGGCCGCATCCCGGTATTGGAAGTGGCCCGGCGCATGGAATCGGCGCTGGATGTCGACAGGACCACCAAACGCTTCTACAAGGACTACAAGGAGCAGCACGAGGCACTACTGGAAGCGATTGAGGGCATCGAGGATGACCGCGATCGTCGCTGGTATGCCTCGGTCATCCTGAACCGGTTGATGTTTGTCTGGTTCATGCAGAAGAAGGGCTTTCTGGATCGCGCCGATTACGATTACCTGCAGCGGCAGCTCAAAGCTTCACAGACGCGCGGCGCGGACAGGTTTTTTGGCGAATTCCTCAACGCCCTGTTTTTCGAGGCGTTCGCCAAACCGGCCGCCGATCGCAGCGTTCCTGCACGCAAGCTTACCGGCGAGGTGCCATATCTCAATGGCGGATTGTTCCTGCACCACAAGCTGGAGTTGGACGAGCACAAGCAGTCGCGACTGGGCAAGACGCTGCACATCAAGGATATTGCCTTCGAGGGTATCTTCAAGCTGTTCGCTTCATACACTTGGCATCTGGACGACACGCCCGGCGGCGACAGCGATGAGATCAACCCCGATGTATTGGGTTACATCTTCGAGAAATACATCAACCAGAAAGCATTCGGCGCCTATTACACGCGGCCGGAAATCACGTCGTATCTGGCTGATCGCAGCATTCACGCGCTGATACTGGAGCGCATCAACCGGCCCGCATTTCCCGAGATGGGGCTACCTGCAATTGACTTCGCCACCGTCTCCGACCTGTTGGCGAAGATGGATGCGCGCACTGCGCTGAAACTGGTTAACGAAGTGTTGCCGTCGATCACGGTGCTGGACCCGGCGGTGGGCTCCGGTGCCTTCTTGGTCGCCGCGCTCAAGTCGCTGATCAATATCTACTACGCTGTGGTCGGACGCGCCGAGCTTGGCGCCAGCGACGAGCTGGAGCGTTGGCTGAAAGGCATCCAGAAAGACCATCCCAGCGTTGGTTATTACATCAA
>JBIITV010000119.1:0-14128 GCA_044340325.1 Lysobacteraceae bacterium | reverse complement strand
TGGCATGGGAAGAGTCGGTACGATTTGTACGGATCGATGAGGTATTTGAAGAAACACGGCATTTATTAGTGGGAGTTGGGGGAGGCGTTATTGATCAGGCTGCGAAAGTGCCTGCCTTTTTATTGGGAATATTTGCTGATAGGCCGATATCTGAAAGGTACGAGCTTGTACTTACAGTCTCACTGCCTGATGGTTGGGTTGAAGCAGTCGAGGTTGCTACAAGGCGAGCTGTTAATTCTATAAATTTAGGCTTGTAGCTTCGAGTGATTTGCCAAGAATGACTTCGAGTAGCCTCCCTTAAAGGCTGAATGAACCGCCCTGCGGATTGGGCTCCCCCTTTGCGGGCGGGCAAAATCACCAGTACGGTGCGAGCACACATCGTCGGAAGGGGAGCCCACATGTCGCATCTGAAACTCACAAGTGCCTGCGCTTTAGCACTGCTTCTGGTCGCAGCAATGGACGCCAGCGCCGGAAAAAACCGCACCAAAAGCAACAACACGAACGAACGCGTCGCCGCTGGAGACGTTGTGCTGCAGGATACCGCCGTCGGCGCCAATGCCTGCTCCACTGGGACGGGTACGTGGTCGTGGGCTGTCTCGTCGGTCAGCACGATGGCTGGAGGTTCCGGGGGCGGTGCCGCAGCGGCCAGCTATGCGCGTGCCGCAGACGCACAAGCCGACATCGGCGCTGTCTGCGATGCCGCGCAGTCGGCCATCGATCGGATCAATGCGGACCCCGCCAAACTCGATGCCTTGACCGCAGCGGTCGAGGCCGGCGACAACGCCGCCATCGAGACGCTGTTGACCGGCAACGGGCTGTCGAAGCCACTGGTGGCCGGCGCGCAGTTCCACGCTATCAATACCAAGGGCACCGCAGCCACGAACGGCCGGATAGCCCAGGGCATGCCCAACCGCATCAGCATGAATGTCACTGTCGCGCGCGTGGAGGGAAGCCTCAGCTTCACCGTCTCCCACAACAAGACCGGCCACGTCACGCTCAATCGCTGAAGCACGGATGCCGATGAGTGGCGCAGCCGGTCCACCGGCTTCGCTGCTCGATCGCATCGCGTACTAGGGCCTGTTAACGCTATCGGGATAGGTCACGTTGCTTCCCTCTGGCCGTCAGGTGGTTGTGCGTGGCGCTGCGACAGGCTGGCCGCCTGTTCAAGCCGCGCGCGGCCGCATGGCGGCCAGAGGGAAGCAACCCGAAGGGCCGCGATTGAGTGCGCGCGGTACTGCGTCATCACTCGGGCATGTATCGACATACATTTCCTCATTCTTCCTTGTCCCGCACGCACTCAATTGCGGCGTGACCTATCCCGGTAGCGTTAACAGGCCCTAATATCCCGGAATCATCATCAAGATGTTCCGGTATGCGCAGAACCGAATACTTCAAGCTCAACGGCGTCGATGTCGGCTTTTCCGAGAAGACCGATGTCCGGGTCAGGCGCGGGAAAGTGCGCGTGTGGCTGAAGACGCCGCCGATGGTGCTCACCCGCGATCTGCACAACGGTATGGCCGATCACGCTTGGCGGGTGATTCCGGATTTCTACATGATCGATGGGCTGACCATCGCGGCCTATGAGGATCAGGCCTTGCCCGAAGGCCGTTACGGCCACGTCCGCCGATGGCCTTATCATGACGAGACAGATTGCCGTCAGGCGCTGAATGTATACGGTTCACAGGACCGGCCAGAGTTCTTCGGTACGCTTCGGATCGAAGCCGGTTGGCTGGAACTGGACGGCGTGATCGCTTTCGGCACCGATGCGCCGGAACATGACGAGGTCATGCCGGTCGCTGTCCGCAGATGTTTCGACCCGCTTCCGCTGATCCCTCCGCGACCTGCGCTCAGCTTGGAACAGGCACTGAAGTTGCCGACCGATCAGGTGTTCGATCTGCAGATCAGCAACGGCGAATACCGCAGGTTCCCCGAATCGATTCTTGCGTTCAAGCAGCTTGAACGGCTCGCATTCGGGTTGGCGATGAGCGGGCCGCACTGCGCGTTTCGCCAGTTGCCGCCGGCGCTTTTCGAGCTCGAACATCTGCATACGCTGTACCTGCATTCCTTCGCGGATGACTTGGGCGCGCTGTCGCCGGAGATCGCGAAGCTCCGTCGGCTGGAAGAACTGGGGCTGACCAGCCTGGGGCTGACCAGCATTCCTGATGCGCTGACGACGCTGGACCACCTGGATACACTGGGCCTCAACTACAACCGTTTGACCAAGCTTCCGGACGCCATCGGCGAGATGCCTGCGCTTCGAGAGCTTTCGATCCAGGGCAACCGTTTCATCTCGCTGCCGGCCAGTCTGTCGAAAGTGCCGAAGCTGAAAATCGATCAAGGCAAACGCGCGCTGTTCTCGGATGTGCGCTATCGCTCGCGGAATCAGGCGCCTGTCGACGAGACGTTGTTCGATCTGTCGCGGCATCAGGAACTCGAAACGCGCCTTGCGCGCGAACTCGATGCGATATCGGACGATGCGGAACTCAAGCGCATGACGCTCGCGTGCAGCACCTTCGCGCTGTATGCAGAACCTCATGCTGCAGAACAGCTGCTGCCACTGGGCGCGTCCAAAACGGGCGGGTGTCCGCATCTGCCGGTGGGAATGGCGCATCCGGCGGATCGCAATGGTCAGCTGTCGGTGTTCCACGCGCAGATCGATCTTTCCGCAATCGCCGGCCTGCAGCCTTGGCTGCCGCGTCGCGGCATGCTGTATTGCTTCGTCAACGATACCGAGTACGCGGAAACGCCGAGTGTCGTGTACGTGGACTGCGAGCCGCAGTCGCTTGCGGCCTATGAGTACCATGCGTCCACGCGCTGGAGCGACAGCGATCTGGATGCGGAGAGTCTGCCCGGAGAATATGCACTGCATTTCAGCGGTGGGATCTCGGTCCCGAATTTCTACAATATCGGCCATCATGCCGCTGCAAGGCATCCCGAATGGCGGCATCTGTTGGATGACGATGCGATGGACGATGCGATGAGCCGGCGTTTGGAGAGGTTCTCGGATCTGATGGTCGATTTTCCCGATCGATTGGCCAAGTGCGGGTTGATGCCGCCGTCGCATCGAGCGCATTCGATCAACGCGCACGTGTTCACCCAGCACGAGTCGCCGCAAGAACAGGGCGCCGCTAAACTCGGCGGGGTGGCGCATGAGTGGATGAATCTTCTATGCCTCGAAAGCATCGGCGATTTCAATTTCTGGGACGCGGGTACCTTGACCTGGAGTATCCACAAACAGGACCTGGCCATCGCACAGTTCGGCCAGGTAGTCGCCAGTATCGAGAGCAGCTGATTCGATAGGGCTAATTGCATGCACTCCCGTTAGAATGTCGGATGCCCATCCGCCCCAGCTCCGTCCCTGTTTCCTCTCTGACCTTGATCCGCAACGCCTCGGTGTTCGCACCGGAGGCCATGGGCCTGCGCCAATTGCTGGTCGGCGGCGGGAAGATCCTATGGATCGGCAGCGCTGACGAACCCGCGCCAGCGGTCGCGGGACTGGACGTTGTCGATCTGTGCGGCAAGCGCCTGATCCCCGGCCTGATCGACGGCCACGCCCACGTCACCGGTGGCGGCGGCGAGGGCGGATTCGCGACCCGGGTGCCGCCGGTGCCGCTGTCGCGGTTCACCACGGCAGGGGTGACGACGGTGATCGGGGTGCTGGGCACCGACGATCTCGCGCGGACGCCCGGCGAGCTGCTGGCCTCGGTGTACGCGCTGCGCGAGCAGGGGTTGGGTGCGTTCGCCTGGTCCGGCGGCTATCACCTGCCGCCGGTCACGCTCACCGGCAGCGTGCGCGGCGACATTGTCTATCTCGACCCGGTGATCGGCGTCGGCGAGCTGGCGATCAGCGACCACCGCTCCAGCCAGCCGACCTTCGACGAATTCCTGCGCGTCGCCTCGGACACGCACATCGCCGGCCTGATGACCGGCAAGGCCGGCGTGCTGCATCTGCATCTGGGCAACGGCCGGCGCGGGCTCGAGCTGGTGCGGCGCGCGCTGGACGAGACCGAACTGCCGGCGCGCGTGTTCCATCCCACCCACATCAACCGGCGCAAGGCGCTGTTCGAGGAAGCGCTGGCGCTGGCACGACGCGGCTGCACGGTCGACATCACCGCATTTCCGGTCGACGAGGGCGAAGATGCGTGGTCCGCCGCCGAAGCCTGGGAGCGCTATCACGCTGCTGGCGCACCGGCCGAGCGGCTGACCATCAGCTCCGATGCCGGCGGTTGCCTGCCCACGTTCGATCACGATGGCCGCATGTGCCGCATGGATGTCGGCAGCGCGCGGGCGCTGCTCGATACCGTGCGCGAACTGCTCGCGCGCGGACATGCGCTGGAGACGGTGCTGCCGGCCTTCACCCGCAACATCGCCCGTCATCTGCGTCTGCGCGGCAAGGGCGAGATCGCGATCGGCGCCGATGCCGATCTGGTCGCTCTGGATGCCGCCGGCCACGTGGCCGATGTCATGGCGCAGGGCGTTTGGCATGTGCGCGACAGCGAAGTGCTGCGGATGGGCCTGTTCGAATCGGACGCCCAAGCCGATGCCCAAGCCGATCCTGTGGATCACTGACATTTTTCGACAGCAACAACTCCAGGAAACCTGATGTGCCCCAGTAAAGTCCCCGACGGGGAAGCGCGCGGTTGGATCATCCCGATCGGTGGTGCCGAGGAAAAAGAAAACGACCGCGCGATCCTTGCCCGGTTCGTCGAACTCTGCGGCGGCGTCGATGCCGATATCGTGGTCATCCCGACCGCGAGCAGGCTCGCCAGCACCGGTCCGCGCTACGTGGAGATATTCAACGACCTCGGCGTGACCCGGGTCGATTCGATGGACTTCGATACCCGCCGCGATGCCGACGAGCCGCGCCGGGTCGAACGCATCCATGAAGCGACTGGCGTGTTTTTCACCGGCGGCAATCAGCTGCGGCTCGGGACGTTGCTGGGCGGTACCGCGGTCGCGAAGGCGATCCGGATCTGCAACGCGCGCGGCATGCATGTGGCCGGCACCAGCGCGGGTGCGGCGTTTCTCAGCGAACACATGATCGCGTTCGGCGAAGAGGGGCCGACCCCGATCGCCGGCATGGTGCGGCTGGCGCCGGGCCTGGGCCTGACCAATCGTTTCGTCATCGACCAGCATTTCCGCCAGCGCGACCGCCTCGGTCGTTTGACCACGGCGCTGGCCTTCAATCCGTTCGCGATCGGCATCGGTCTGGACGAAGACACCGCCGCACTGATTTCCCCGGACAACGTGGTCGAAGTGCTGGGCAGCGGCGGCGTGACCGTAGTCGACGCCGCCGGGCTGCAGTTCTCGTCGATGGCCCAGGTGCAGGAGGGCGAGCCGGTCTGCCTGCTCGGGCTGAGCTTCCACATCCTCGTTGCCGGTGCTACGTTCAACCTTCATACGCGCAAAGCTTCGGCAGGCGCGCTGCTTGCGGCCAAGGAATAACAAGGACCACTTAGTCATGCGTATTCTCGATCGTTCGGTATTCGTCGGCCCCTCGCTGTATGCGCATTTTCCGGTGATCCGGCTGGAGCTGGATCTGGAACGGCTGGAAGCCTGGCCGACCGGAAAACTCGGTTCCGCGTTCGTCGACGCGCTGATCGAAGCGGTCCCCGGGCTGGCCGAACACGGCTGCTCCTATCGCACGCCCGGCGGGCTGATCCGGCGGATGAAGGAAGGCGAGGGCACCTGGCTGGGCCATGTGCTGGAACATGTCGCCATCGAGCTGCAGAACATGGCCGGCGAAGACGTGACCTTCGGCAAGACGCGCAGCATCGACGATCGTCCCGGCGTGTATTCGGTGGTCTACGAATACGCCCAGCGCGAGGAGGGCATCGAAGCCGGCGAGCTGGCGCTGAAGCTGTTGCGTTCGCTGTTGCCGGCGGAACTGCGTTCGGCCGACAGCGTGCCCGACGATTGGGATTGGCCCGAAGCGCGCGACACCTTCATCCGCTATGCGCAGCGCCGCGCGCTGGGCCCGTCGACGATGTCGCTGGTGAAGGCTGCTGAAGACCGCAATATCCCGTGGCTGCGCTTGAACGAACAGTCGCTGGTGCAATTGGGTCACGGCAAGTATCAGCAGCGCATCCAGGCGACCGTTACTGGAAAGACCTCGCATATCGCGGTCGAGCTGGCCAGCGACAAGGAAGAAACCAACAAGATCCTCGGCTCGCTCGGCCTGCCGGTACCGCGTCAGGAGCTGGTGCAGAGCGAAGGCGCTGCGCGCCGCGCCGCGCGCAAGATCGGTTTCCCGGTGGTCACCAAACCCTACAACGGCAACCACGGCCGAGGTATTTCGATCCGTCTGACCAGCGACGAGGAAGTGGTCGAGGGTTTCCTGAAGGCGAAAGAGATTTCGCGTTCGGTGATCGTCGAAACCTTTCTCGAGGGCGACGACCACCGTCTGCTGGTCGTCAACGGCGAGCTGGTCGCGGCGACGCGGCGCACGCCGGGCCACGTGATCGGCGACGGTACGCACAGCATCCGCGAACTGGTCGAGATCGTGAATCAGGACCCGCGCCGCGGCGTCGGCCACGAGAAAGTGCTGACCCGCATCGAACTCGACGCGCAGGCCGAGATGATGATGGCGCGCGTCGAAGTGACCGCCGATACCGTTCCCGAAGCGGGCCGCATCATCTATTTGCGTTCCACCGCGAATCTCTCCACCGGCGGCACCGCCACCGACGTGACCGATATCATCCATCCCGATAACCGTGAGATGGCGGTGCGCGCGATCAAGGCGATCGGGCTGGACGTGGGCGGCGTCGATTTCCTCAGCACCAATATCGCCGAAAGCTACAAGAGCATCGGCGGCGGCATCTGCGAAGTCAACGCCGCGCCCGGGTTCCGCATGCACGTGGCGCCGAGCGAAGGCAAGCCGCGCGACGCGGCCGGCCCGGTGATCGACATGCTGTTTCCCCAGGGCGCGCCGTCGCGGGTGCCGATCGCCGCGATCACCGGCACCAACGGCAAGACCACGACCTCGCGCATGCTCGCGCACATCGCAAAGATGACTGGCTTCACGCCGGGCCTGACCACCACCGACGGTGTCTACATCGACGGCCAGCGCACGGTCGAAGGCGACATGACCGGGCCGGTCTCCGCGCGGATGGTGCTGGCCGATCCGCAGATCGATTTCGCCGTGCTCGAAACCGCGCGCGGTGGGCTGCTGCGCGCCGGTATGGGCGTGAGCAGGGTGGATGTCGGCGCAGTGCTCAACGTGCAGTCCGATCATCTCGGCATGAAGGGCATCGATACGCTGGAGCAACTGGCCGAGGTCAAGCGGATCGTGGTGGAAGTGGCCGAAGACTGCGCGGTGCTCAACGCCGACGACCCGAACGTGCTGAAGATGGGCGGCTACACCGACGCGAAGGTCATCTGCTACGTCACCATGAATCCCTCGCACGGACTGGTGCGCGAGCACATCCGCGCTGGCGGCCGCGCCTGCGCGCTGGAGGGCGGCGTCAACGGCCAGATGATCACGCTCTACGACAAGGGCAGCCATATTCCGCTGCTGTGGACGCATCTGATTCCGGCGACGCTGGAAGGCAAGGCCCTGCACAACGTGCAGAACGCGATGTTCGCTGCGGCGATGGCGTTTTCGATGGGCATCAAGCTCGACGCGATTCGCCAGGGCCTGCGCACCTTCGACAGCACCTTCTTCCAGGCGCCCGGCCGGATGAACGTGTTCAACGAGCACCCGTTCAAGGTCCTGTTCGATTACGGCCACAACGCGCATGCGGTGGCGGCGATGGCCGATCTGGCCCAGCGTCTCGAAGTGAGCGGCCGCCGCCTCGTGGTGGTGGCCGGACCGGGCGACCGCCGCGATGAGGATCTGCGCGATATCGCCAAGGCGGTCGCGGGCGGTTTCGATCACTACATCTGTCGCCGCGACGACGGTCTGCGCGGCCGCAAGCCCGACGAAGTGCCGCTGCTCATCGCTGCGACACTGCGCGAGCACGGCGTCTCCGATGATCAGATCAGCATCATTCCCGACGAACAGGAAGCGATCGACGCAGGTCTGCGCATGGCCCGCGCCGGTGATGTGCTGCTGGTGTTCGCCGATACGCTGGTGCGTTCGTGGAAGCAGGTGATCAAGTTCAAGCCCGAAGGGATGCCGGAGAAGATCGCAGTCGCGCCTGCGAATGCGGTCGAGGAACAGGGGGCCGTCGAACCGCGCTTCTCGCCCGAACAGTGGGAAGGCGTGAGCCGCGACGAGCGCGGCATCTTCATCTCGCGGGAGAGCGACGACTGAGCGCCGTCGCCTTGCGCGCCGAAGCATCCGAGCCGCCGTTCGAGGACTCGCGGCGTCTTACCGGTTCGAACGTGTACTTCGCCGGCTGCGGCGCGGCGCTGGAAACCATGGGCGAACAGGCGCGCGACCCGGTCGCGCTTGCGGCATGGTGGGTCCGTGCGAACGCGGCGCGCGAAGCGCTGGGGTGGACGACGACCGAGCCCGTGGTGCGCGTGCATCGTACCGCCGCGTCGCTGGCGTTCGTCGCACCGGCCGACCAGCTGTATGCGGCGACCGAAATCAATGAATGGGCATGGTGCGCCAGCGTCGGGTACCACGAGTTCCATGCGCCCGGACATCCGTCCACGCACGACACCGTATCCGCGCTGCACACGCTGCATCGTTTCGCTGCGGCCGAACGTCGTCCCGACGTGATCGCGCTGATCGATGCTGCGCAGGCGCATGGCGTGCCCGCGCTGCACGACGATGATGCCCTGACTCTCGGCCTCGGCGCGCGTGGCAGTACTTGGCCGATCGACGCTCTGCCGTCCATCGATGACGTGCCCTGGTCGGTACTCGGCGCGATTCCGACGGCGGTGGTGACCGGCTCCAACGGCAAAACCACCACCGTGCGGCTGATCGCGGCGATGCTGCGCGCGCAGGGTCTGCGCACGGCGCATTCCTGTACCGACGGTCTGTTCGTCGGCGGCGGCGCTGCGGATCGCGCTGTCGAAGTCGAACGTCTTGAAAGCGGCGATTACTCCGGCCCGACGGGTGCGCGCCAACTGCTACGTCGCACAGATGTGCAGGCGGCCGTGCTCGAAACCGCGCGCGGCGGTCTGCTGCGCCGCGGTCTGGCACTGGCGGATGTCGATGTCGCCGTCGTCACCAATATCAGCGCCGATCACTTCGGCGAATATGGTGTGCATTCGGTCGAAGATCTCGCGGCGGTCAAACTGACGGTCGCGCGCGCGGTGACGGCGCACGGCTGGCTGGTGCTCAACGCGGACGATGCGCTGTTGCGTCGTCTCGGACCGCTGTCGGCGCCCCGGATCGCATGGTTCGCGATCGATCACCAGGCGTTGCCCGCCGATGCGATGGACGCGCCTCGCTGCGCGGTGCGCGACGGTCGTCTGCTGCTGGACGATGGCATGCAGACCCACGATCTCGGCGCGATCGCTGCCATGCCGGTCACGCTCGATGGCCGCGCGCGCTACAACATCGCCAATGTTGCCGGTGCCGCGCTGGCCGCGTCGCTGATGCAGGTGCCGGTGGCGACGATCCGCGCGGTGCTCGCCGATTTCGGCGCCCGCCATGCCGACAATCCCGGCCGTCTGCAGCACTGGATGTTTGCGGGCATCGAAGTGTTTCTCGACTATGCGCACAATCCGGAAGGTCTCGCCGGTCTGCTCGCGATCGCGCAGGCGCGACGCGGCGAGGGGCGTCTGGCGCTGCTGCTCGGTCAGGCCGGCAATCGCGAAGACGAACAGATCCGCGAACTCGCGGCCGTCGCTGCGCGGTTTTCCCCGGACCTGGTGGTGGTGAAAGACATCGACGGATTCCTGCGTGGACGCGAAGCCGGCGAGGTCGCGCAGGTGATCCGCGAGGAGCTGCTGCGGCTCGGGATTGCCGATGCCGCGCTCCCGGTGCGTCTGCGCGAAGCCGACGCCGCGCGCGAAGCGCTCGGATGGGCGCGCATCGGCGATGTGCTGGTGCTGCCGGTGCACAGCCTCGATGCGAAAACCGAGGTCGCAGGTCTGCTGGATACGCTGCAGGGCGGCGGTTGGTGTCCCGGGGACGCGTTGCCGCCGGCGGGCTGATCTCGCGCGCGCCGTTTTACTTCGATGCGGCATCCCAGGCGCGGATCGCGGCTTCCACCGCATCGATGCCTCTGGCGGCGGCCGCATCGTCCACTTGCTCGATCGTGTCCCGGTCGCTGTGGATCACCGCCATCACCTTCGGCATCCGCTTCGGTTTCTTGCCTTCGAACACCGTGAGTATGTCGGCGATCTCATCGGCACCGACCAGCGAATAGGACACCGCCGGCCACTGCGCCTTCAGGAAGGCGAGATGATCGCTGGGTGGATAGCGGTCGCCGGCGCTGATCGCCAGGCCCTGCGCCTGCGCGGCGCTGCGGCTGGCGACGACCAGTGGATGTTCGGCTTCGCGGCTCATCATCCAGAGACTGTCGCCCCAGCCGAACACGTCGAAATTGATATACAACGCCGGCGTTTCGTTCTGCTCATGGACATAGGCCGCAGCGCCGAGCAGACCGCGCTCCTCCAGATCCCAGAATGCGATCTTGACCCGGTGGTGCGCCAGCGGCTGGCGTTTGAAGCGTTCCGCCAGCGCCAGCACCGTGGCGCTGCCCGATGCGTTGTCGGTCGCGCCTCGCCCGGCATCGACGCGGTCGGAGTGCGCTCCGATCAGCAACAACGGCGCGGCAGTAGCGCCGGCGACTTCGGCGATCAGATTCTCGCCTTGCAGGCTGCCTGAAACGAACGGCTTTACGCTCGTCGCCACACCTGCGCCTTCGAGGCGTCGACGCAGATGCGCGCGGCGTCCGGCATTGTCTTGGGCGTCGGCCATGCTGCGGACATCGGCATACCACGCGCTGTGCGCGGCGCCGGGCGGGTTTTTCGCTGGAAGGAGCGCGGGCGTCGTCGCGCAAGCGCTGACCAGCGCGACGAACATTGCGAAGACGCCGAGCCGCCTCGCTCGCCGTGACAACTCGCCCATCGCGATGACTCCTTGGATGAAAGCGCGCATGGTGCCAGAGTTGCCCGGTCAGCTGCGGTGCCGTAAGTCACCCGGAGCGGAGAATTGCTGGCGATACGCGTAGGGATTTCCCTACCCCCGGATGCGGGGATCTCCGCTTGTCCGCATCTGCGGACTTGCCTAGTCTTTGGACAGCCAACTCTGCAGGGACATGACATGACGATTCGCGTGTTTCTTCTCGACGATCATGCGCTGGTGCGCAGCGGTATCCGCATGATGCTGTCCGCCGAAACCGATATCGAAGTGGTCGGCGAAGCCGATTCCGGCGAGATCGCGCTGCCGATGATCCGCAGGCTCTCGCCCGACGTGGTGCTGTGCGATCTGCATCTGCCAGGCATCAGCGGGCTCGAAGTCACCGATCGCATCGTCAAGGGCGGCTACGGCTGCAAGGTTGTGGTGGTGTCGGTGCTGGACGATGGCCCGATCCCGAAGCGGCTGATCGAAGCCGGGGCGTCGGGGTATGTCGGCAAGGGTGGGGATGCTGCCGAACTGCTTCGCGCGGTGCGAGAGGTCGCTCGCGGCAAACGGTATCTGGCCAGCGCTATCGCCCAGCATCTGGCGCTGTCCGGCATCGGCGGAGACGCATCGCCTTTCGATGCCCTCTCGCCGCGGGAATTGGAAATCGCAATGCTGTTGGCGCAGGGCCTGCGCCAGGAAGACATCGCGAAGCGCCTCAGTCTCAGCTCCAAGACCGTGAACACGCACAAGGCGCGTTTGTTTGAGAAACTCGATGTCCAGGACAATGTCGCGCTTGCGCGGCTGTGTTCCCAATACGGGCTGAGCGACCCCGCGCGCGTCGTCTGACGCGCGCGGGGAAGGGAAAACCCATCAGGCCTTGCGGATGTCGTCGTCGTTGTCGGCGGCTGCGGGGACTACGGTGTTGGCGGCGTCGGCATCGGGCAGCGGGTCGAACAGTTGCAGACCGATCCCGTACTGCGGCGCGGCGATATCGTTGGCGAGTTCTGCGGCAACATCAGGCGCGGCAATCGTGACGGCGGGTTCTGCTGCCGTATCGGCAACGCCCGTCGCTGCGGAAGCTGCCTCCGCAGATACCGGGACAGGCGCCGATTCGACGGTTGGCGGCGGCAAGGCTTCGACGGTCGTCGAGTCGAGATCGATCATGGGTTGGTGAGAAACCGGTTCGACAGCGACAGGCTCTGCAGCGACAGCGTCGCTGGATTCGACTGCTGCGCTCATCGGCACGATGTCACTCACCACCGGAGTTGGCTCGATTGCCGCTTCGACGGCCTCGGGCTCGATCTCCTTCGCGATCACCGCAACCACGACATCTGTGGCGGCCGCTGCTGGCGTTGTTGCTGCAGGTGTCGGCGTGGGTTCGTCCACGACTGCTGCAGCAACCGCAGCGACGGGCGCAGGTGTCCGCTCCATGGCAGGCAGGTCGTCGAAATCGAACTCGGGCTGACTGCGGTCTAGCGACGCCTGGGGCTCATCGCCGGTCAGCGTATCGTCGGCCATGACTTCTCCAGCTGCCACGCCTTCGCCATTGCCGCGACGACGACGGCGACCGCCGCGACGTCCGCGACGGCGACGGCTGCCGCCGTCCGGTGTCGTGTCGTCCCCACCATCGGCTGCGTAGTCCTGATCGGGTTTGTGACCGGATTCAGAAGTGTCCACCGCGATCTCGGCGCTCTCCGACGACAGCGGCTGCACCGCGAATGAGGCGATGTTCGCAGGTGCTGCTGCAGCCTGTGCTTCGTCTGTTTCGACTGCGGCGATCTCCTGCGGTTTCAGCTGCGGTTTCGCTTGCGGTTTCGGCGCTTCGCCCGGTGCGGCGGATGCGCGCTCCTCGCGACGCGGCGATTGCTGACGCTGCGCATTCTCCGCGTTCGCCGGTTTCGGCGGCTGCTGTTGCGGCGGGTTCTGCTGCGGCTTCTGCTGTCCCTGCTTCTGGGGCTGTTGCGGCGGACGCGGGGTCTGCGGCTGGCGGGGCTCGTTCTGCTGCGGTTTCTGCGCCTGGCCCTGCGCCTGGCCGCGACGCTGATCGTCGCGCCGCTCGTCGCGGCGCGCATCGCGCGGTCCCTTCGGACCCCGCTCATCGCGGCGCTGATCGCGGCGGGCGCCGCCATTGCGGTCGGTACGTTCGCTGCGATCGCGCCCCTGCTGCAGATCGGACTGCGGACGCGCTGGGGCAGCAGGCGACGCGGGCTCGCCGCCACCGAACAGGCTCTTGAGCCAGCCCATCACGCCTCCGCTCTTCGCGGCGGGCGCAGGTTGTGCGAACGCGGGTGTCGGCGTGACCGGCTGGGCCTGTGGCTGCGGTTGCGGTGCGGCTGCGCGCGGGGTTTCCTCGCGGTCTTCGCGCGTCGGTGCGGGGCGAGCCGGCTTCACATTGGTCACAGCCGGCGCGGCAGGCACATTGAGATTCGCCTTGGTCAGCGCGATGGTCGCCAGCTTGCGCGGCGTGCCGCGCTGATAGCTCGGCTTCGAGGTCTCTTCGCTCAGCTCGTTCTCGCGGATGCGGGTGACCTCGTAGTGCGGCGTATGCAGCGATTCGTCAGCGACGATCACGATCGGCGCGTCGTGGCGCTTTTCGATCTCGCTCAACGCGCGACGCTTCTCGTTGAGCAGATAGTTGGCGATCTCGACCGGCACCTGCACGAGCACCTGTCCGGTGTTGTCCTTCATCGCGTGCTCTTCGGCGAGACGGATGATCGACAGCGACAGGGATTCGATGCTGCGCATGCGGCCATGGCCATCGCAGCGCGGGCATACCAGCTGGCTGGATTCGCCGAGGCTCGGGCGCAGCCGCTGACGCGACATTTCCATCAGACCGAATTTGGAGATGCGGCCGAGCTGGACGCGCGCACGATCCTGCTTCAGCGCTTGGGCGAGACGGTTTTCGACGTCGCGCTGATGCTTGTTCGAGGCCATGTCGATGAAGTCGATCACGACCAGACCACCGAGATCGCGCAGACGCATCTGGCGCGCCACTTCTTCTGCGGCTTCGAGGTTGGTATTGAACGCGGTTTCCTCGATGTCGCCGCCCTTGGTGGCGCGCGAGGAGTTCACGTCGACGGCGGTCAGCGCTTCGGTCTGGTCGATCACCAGCGAGCCGCCCGAGGGCAGGCGCACCGAACGCTCGTAGGCGTTCTCGAT
>JBIITV010000118.1:0-14134 GCA_044340325.1 Lysobacteraceae bacterium | reverse complement strand
CGCGTGCGACTGCTCCATCATGGCCAGAAGCCGAAGCTTCACCAACAGGCCGGATATACGTTCGCAATCTCAACCCTGATCGAAAAAAGCGGTTGGCAATCGGGAGGAGTCCATATACACCCTACGAGGTCTCAGGGTTGCGCCGCATCATCGATAGCACAGGCAGCAGGCATTGCCGCAGCATGCGCTGCAAAGAATCCGGCCTGGACTTCCTCGCGACTCACGGCTTCGTTCAAAGCGCTGTACTCGTTTGAGACGAGCACAGCCATCGCCTCTTTCGACGGCATAGTCGCGGAATCCGAAGACATCGCCTCCGCTGCCGCAACATCGCCGGAGGCCAGCGCTGCGGCGAACCTCTTCATGTGTCCATTCAATTCCAGGAATGCTGGTGTCGATGCGAGGCTATCGAAGCCACGCAAGACGTCGGGATCAACCGTAGCGACGAGTTGCTTGCGTACGGTTTCCGTGATCGGGCTCGGGTCGTATTCGATGAAGGCCCGAAAGCAGGCGTCGTTTCTCGGCAAAGTACCTTTGTACTTTGCGTAAGGTGCCTGCCCGTCGCGGACATGGTCGAGGAAATCCTGGAATTGTTGCGTCGCGAATGCTGCGGTGGGTTGGCCAGGCAAAGGCACGGTCGTTTCTTCGGCAGAGATCGCCCCCGCTGAAGCCAGGACTGCCGCCAAAAAACATGCTCCTCGCAAGGCCGCGATCACGGCAATTTCTCCACCACCCCACCCTTCATCACGAACGCAACGTGCTCCAGCAAGGTCACATCCTGCGCGGGGTTGCCGGGGACAGCGACGATGTCGGCAAATCTTCCGGCTTCGATCACGCCGATATCCCTCCGCCCCAGCGCCTCGGCGGCGTTGATGGTCGCCGACTGGATCGCCTGCGTCGGGGTCATGCCGTAGCGCACCATCACCGCGAACTGTCTGGCGTTGTCGCCGTGCGGATAGATACCGGCGTCGGTGCCGTAGACCATCTTCACGCCTGCCTGATGGGCGCGGCGGAAATTCTCGCGCTGCAGATCGCCAATCTCGCGGTCCTTGCGCAGATTGTCTTCCAGCACACCGTTCTTCTTGCCTTCGGTCTGCGTGTAATCGGTGTTGTAGATGTCCATCGACAGCCACGCACCGTATTGTTTCGCGAGGCGGATGCCTTCATCGTCGATCAGGCTGGCGTGCTCGATGGTGTCGATGCCGGCGCGGATGGCGTCGCGGATCCCGGCTGCGCCGTGCGCATGCGCGGCGACTCGCAGGCCCCACATATGCGCTTCGTCGGCGACGGCTTTCATTTCCCCGTAAGTCATCTGCTGCTGGCCCGGTTCGGTATTGCGCGAGAACACACCGCCGGTTGCGCAGATCTTGATCACCTGGGCGCCGTACTTGCGGACCTCACGCACCGATTTGCGGGCTTCGTCGGGATTGTCGGCATTGAACTGATTCTTCTGATCCATCGACGGCGGGAAATACGTGGAATCGCAGTGCCCTCCGGTCGCGCCGAAGGCATAGCCGGCCGGGACGATGCGCGGGCCGGTCAACTTGCCCGCGTCGATGGCCTGCTGCAGGCCGACATCGTTCCACGCATCGGAGCCGACATTGCGGATGGTGGTGAAGCCGGCCGCCAGTGTCCTACGCGCGTTCTCGACCGCGATCACCGACCAGAAACGGTCGTTGAACTGCAGGTAGCTGTAACCGCTGTACTGCGGGTCGCTGTCGATATGCACGTGCATGTCGATCATGCCCGGCAGCAGGGTCACGTCGCCGAGGTCATAGCGCGCCATGTCGGCGGTCGTCGCGAATGTCTCCTTGCCCTGCGCAACCTGTCTGATGCGGCCGTCTTCGATCAGCAGACGGACGTTTTCGAGCATCCGGCCGCTGCGCACATCGAGCATGCGCGCGGCGCTGACGACGGACGCATTGTGGCGAGGCTTGGCGGCATCCTGGCCATGGGCAGCAAAGGCGGTAGTCAACGTGAGGCTGCACAGCAGCATCAATAATCGCGAATGAAGCATGGCAGAATCCTCATCAATGAATGGATTTCTGTATAAGCAGCGGAAGCAGCGACAGACTGCCGCAAGACTTTCTGAGACCTGTCGCGACTTCCGTCGCTCCTACAGAGGGACGTCAGCCGACCTGCTGAAACTCGAACGCGGGTGCAGGCGTGAGCCACGGCAGCAGCCAGTGATCCACCAGCAGGAACGCGAACAGCGCCATCAGGTAGACGATGGAATAGTTGAACGTGCGCATCGCGAAGAATTCATCGGGCGGATCGAGCAGCTTCCATGCATACCACAGGAACACCGCGCCCAGCACCAGCGCTCCGCCGAGATAGAACAGCCCGCTCATGCCCACCGCCCACGGCAGTACCGTCACCGCCACCAGCAGCACGGTGTACAGCAGGATCTGCCAGCGGGTGTATTCCACGCCGTGGGTGACCGGCAGCATCGGCACCAGCGCGCGGGCGTAGTCGTCGCGGCGGAAGATCGCCAGCGCCCAGAAATGCGGCGGTGTCCAGACGAAGATGATCAGCACCAGCAGCAATGCGTGCGCCCAGTCCCACTGGTTCTGCATGCCGGTCACTGCCGCCCAGCCGAGCAGCGGCGGTGCGGCGCCGGCGATTCCGCCGATGACGATGTTCTGCGGCGTGGCGCGCTTGAGCCAGGCGGTGTAGACGATGGCGTAGCCGATCAGCGAAGCGAACGTCAGCGCGGCGGTGATCGGATTGACCATCGAAATCAGCAAGGTCATCGACAGCGCACCGAGAAACACCGCGAACGCCAGAACTTGCGCGGGCTTGAGCGTACCGGTGGCGAGCGGACGGTGCGCGGTGCGCGCCATCACCCGGTCGATGCGCTGATCGATCAGATGGTTGATCGCGGCCGCACTGGCCGCCGCCAGCCAGATGCCGATGAAACCGAAGACGCTTTCGCGCAGCGGCGGCAATCCCGGCACGGCCAGGAACATGCCGACGAACGCGGTGAACACGATCAGCGCCACCACCCGCGGTTTGGTCAGGGCCCAGTAGTCGCGTATCGAATTCGCCATGCGTGCCGACTCAGACCGTCGGCCGGCACAGACGCGCCAGCAGACCGATCAGCAGGAACAGCAGCAGCGCAGCGCCGCCGTTGTGCATCACCGCAGTCCACAGCGGTAGACCCAGCACGACATTGGCGATGCCCAAACCCACCTGCGCGAACAGCAGCAGGCCCAGAACCACACCTGCCAGCCACAGACCCGGCGTGCGGATCAACTTCAAGGCCATCCAGAGAAGATATGCGAACACCACGACCGCCATCATCCGGTGCGCGAGCTGGATCGCGATCCGCGACGCGCCGTCGAGCACGCCGCCTTCGTAATCCACGCCGATTCCGCGCCACAGCACGAAGCCTTCGCGGAAATCGTGCGGCGGCACCCATCGACCGACGCAGGTCGGAAAATCGTTGCCGCAGGCGAGCGCCGCGTAGTTGGCGCTGACCCAGCCGCCGAGCCCGATCTGGATGCCGACGACCACAACCGCGCCGATCAGCCACCAGCGCATCGCGTTGGCGCCGGCGATGCGCACCGGGCTGCCGGTGGCGCGCCAGGCCATCCACGTGAGCATCGAGAATGTGGCCATACCACCGAGCAGATGCGCCATCACCACCACGGGCTTCAGCAACATCGTCACTGTCCACATGCCCAGCAGCGCCTGGAACACGATCAGCATCAGCGTGAAAGTGGCGGCGCGGGAGAGGTCGCTGTTGTTCCAGCGCAGCGCGGCAATCAGCAGAATCAGCTCACCGACCACCGCGCATGCGACTGCGGCCTCGTGCATGCCGCGCATGTACAGCGGGATACCGACCGCGATCAAACCGGCCGCCAGCAGAATCTGCGCGATACCGAAACGCCGGCGACGCGCCGCCAGCATCGCGAGCACCAGCACCAGCAAACCCAATACTGCCGCTGCGTGGCGGTGCACCTGTTCGCGCCAGGCCTTGCTCACTTCCAGCGGGCGCACGTCCAGCGCGGTCGGATGATTCACATCGGCGGTCACCGACGGCCAGGTCGCGCGGCCGTAGCAGGTCGGCCAATCGGGGCAACTCAGGCCGGCGTTGGACAGGCGCACGAAAGCGCCGAATACGATCACGCAAAGCGCCAAGGCCACAGCCAGCCAGGCGATGCGGTGGAAATGGCGATAGACCGTCGGCTTGTGCGCGACGGGTCTGGTGTCGGCAGTGTCGTTGGACATGGGAGCGTTCTTCTTACTTGAGTTTCAACAGCCGGGACATGTCCTGGCGGAGATGCGAAGGATCGAATCCGGGCGCGTAGCGCAGGACGACGAAGCCGTTGGGGTCGACCACGTAAACCGGCACGCCGGCAGGATCGTTCAGCCGCGGCAAGGCAGCACGCAGCAGCGGATCGTTCTGCAGCACATGCAGCTCGTAGCCGCGCTTGGCGCCGGCGGGCGGCTCTCCCAGCCACAGCACATCGACATGGTCGGCATGGCGGCCGAACAATTGCCACACGACATCGATCTGCTCCGACAGCCTGACGCAGGGCGCGCCGCAATCGGCAGGCGGCGCGATCACGATGCGCCATCGGCGCTGCACCGGATCCCATTGGTACGCACTGCCATCGGCGAGCTTGGGCGTGAGCGCGCGCAAGTCTGCGGGCGGCTGCAGCAGTTCGCCGTGGTTCTTCATCCCGGCAGGACGCCAGCCCGAGAAACGCAGAATGCCGGCGATCGCGAACGCGCCGAAGAAGATCGCAAAGATCCCGACCAGTACAAAGCGGTTGCGCCGGCGTTGAAGCGCTTCGGTATCGCTCATGGTGTATCTCCCCTGTCGTTGCGATGCGCTGCGCGCGCGGCGGCGCGACGTGCGCGCCAGGTCAGCAGCAGCGCGGTGATCAGCACCGCTGCCGCCAGGCCGAACCACTGTACGGCATAGCCAAGATGCCGTTCGGGCGGCAGCGTGTTCGGCAGAATGTCGAAATCGCGCTGGAAACCGAAACCGGCCCCGGGTTCCGGCCGGAACACGCGCGGCGCCAGTGTCGGCTGCGCCAACGCCCTGCGCAGCGTCGGCAGGTCGATCGTGGTCGCCAGCAGCGTACCGTCGGGCTGTGCGACCGGCCCACCCACATCCAGCCCCCGTCCCGGCGGCGGCAGCATCAGACCCGCCAGCCTTTTTTTCCCGGATGCCGCGACTGAACGGGGCAATGCGCGATCCGGCGGCAACGCCACCCAACCCAGATCCAGCAGCACCGGCAAGCCATCGTTCAACACGAACACGCGGTAGGCGCGAACGCCGACCCGCCCCTGATGTTGCTGGTTGTCGAGCAGTACCATCGGCGCATCGATGAAACGACCCTCGATTTCGACCCAGTCGTATTCGGTCGACCGTGCGTCGTCGGCGATCGTGGAGAGCGGCTGCGGCACGCGCAACGACAGCGTGCTGCCGGCCTTTTCGAGCATCTCGCGCTTCTCGGCGCCGCGTTCGAGCTGCCAGAATCCAAGACGCGCGAACAGCGCCATCGCGATCAGCGCAATCGCCCAGAGAAACGCGGGATGGCGGCGTATCTTCACCCGGCTTGCCTCATCCCCTGCGATAATGGCGGCCGCAAGCCGCGCAGCCTCGCGCGCCGCTGGAGCGCCTCATGAGCGATTCGTTGAAGACCCTGCTCATCGTGGGGTTTCTGATCCTGATAGTGTGGAATCTGGGTGCCGGCCTGTACTACATGCTGGTCGACAAAGGGCAAACCCAACGCACGGTCAACGCGCTGACCAAACGCATCGCGCTGTCCGTCGCGCTGATCCTGCTGGTGATCCTGGCGATCTTCATGGGCTGGATCGAGCCCCACGGCATCGGCCGCAACCCTGCTGGTTGAGCGCGCGGTAGCGCGGTCTGGCCGGCCATTCGGCTGTTGAACATCAAGCCATTTCGAATCGTCGCTTTCAAGCCGTCGCTTTCAAACCGCCGCTTTCAAACCATTGCTACCGGGATGGCACAGCGGAATGAATCCCGCCCCGGCATCATCTTTTCAGATACGAAGGCCGGCGCAATGCCGGCCTTCTTTGTTCCTGGCGTACACGATATGCACGCACAAGGATTGCGCACGCGCTCCGTAAATCAAAGCACGTAGACGAACAGGAACAGACCCAGCCAGACCACGTCCACGAAGTGCCAGTACCAGGCCACCGCTTCGAAAGCGAAGTGCTGGTCCTTGGTGAAATGACCCTTGGCGCAGCGCAGCCACATGATCGCCAGCATGATGGTGCCGAGGGTCACGTGCGCACCATGGAAGCCGGTCAGCATGAAAAAGGTGGCACCGTAGATGCCGGAACCCAGGGTCAGGTTCAGCTCCTTGTACGCATGGACGTATTCCTCGACCTGGAGGAGCAGGAACGCACAACCCAGCAACACCGTCGCGCCCAACCACACCAGCAGCATCTTGCGGTGCGCGGCCCTGAGCGCGTGGTGCGCCAGGGTCACAGTCACGCCGGAGGTCAGCAGGATCAGGGTATTGGCCAGCGGCAGGCCCCAGGCCGGAATGGTCTGGAAGGTCCCGCCGACGCCGGCGGGACCGCTGCTCGGCCAGGCGGCGCTGAACGAAGGCCACAGGGTCGCGTTGGTCATCGCACCGTCGCCTTCACCGCCCAGCCACGGCAGCGCGAACTGGCGGGCATAGAACAATGCGCCGAAAAACGCGGCGAAGAACATCACTTCCGAGAAGATGAACCAGACCATGCCCATGCGGAAGGACACATCGACCTGCTTGTTGTAATGACCGGCCAGCGATTCGAGGATCACATCGGCGAACCACTTGAACAGGATCACGAGCAAGCCGACCATGCCGACGAAGAACACGGGTTTGCCCCAGCCGACATGGTTCAGCCAGAAGGCGAGCCCGACCATCGTGGTGAACAGAAACACCGAGGCGTAGACCGGCCACTTGCTGCCGTGCGGCACGAAGTAGACGTTCGGATCGTGGTGGTCGGCGTGCGCTTGAGCCATGGCGGTCGTCTCGCGGAAAGTCTGGTGAGAAATCTGACTGGGGTCAGTCTGATTGGAGTCAGTCTGATTGGAATCAGGGCGCGCTGCGCTCCGCTTCGGTCGAAACGCCCGACTTGGGTGCGTTCAACCTGGCGGTGAGCAGATCGTTCTTGAAGAAAGTGTAGGACAAGGTGAGCGTGCGCACGTCTTCCGGAAGATCGGGATCGACGATGAAACGCACCGGCATTTCGCGCGTCTCGCCGGCAGCGAGCGTCTGCGCGGTGAAGCAGAAGCATTCGGTCTTGTTGAAATACTGCGAAGCGCGCGCCGGCGCCACCGAAGGCGTGGCGCTGCCGACGATATCCCGCGTGCTGGTATTGCGCGCGACATACATCGTTTCGTACTGCTCGCCCGGACGCACCTGCATGCTCATCTGTCGTGGCGCGAAGTCCCAGGGCAGTTTGGAGTTCACGCCGCCGTCGAAGGTCACCGTGACCATGCGGTCGCTGCGGGCCGTCGCCAGCGCGTTGCCGGGGTCTGCGGCACCGCGTTCAAGACGGATGCCGAAGACTTTCTCGCAGGCGATGCGGTACAGCGGGACCAGCGCGAAACTGAAACCGAACGCGGCGATCGACACCGCGACCATGGTGCCGATGCCGAGGCGGCGTGGGCTATTCGCCTCGCCGCTCATTGCCCCACCGCATTGAGCACGATGAAGCCCAGGTACACCACGAACGCGATGCCGCCCAGCACCAGCGCCGTGCGACGCGCCGACGCGCGGCGGGCGACCACCGCACTGTCGGCGGCGGGATCGGGGACGATGGGCGATTGCAGAGTCATGTCGGCGGGCAGGATCGTGGGCGCGATCAGTGGGTGATGTCGCCGTGCGCCAGATCGCCGTCGCGGATCACCGGCGGCGTGGTGAAGGTGTGGTGCGGGGCGGGCGACGGCACCGTCCACTCCAGACCCTTGGCGCCTTCCCATGCCCGCGCTTCGGCCTTGACACCGTGCTTCAGCGAATGCCACAGCACGAAGAACATGATGAAGGGCGTAGCGAACATGCCGAACGCACCGATCGAACTGATCATGTTCCAGTCGGCGAAGACGACGTTGTAGTCCGGGATGCGGCGTGGCATGCCGGCCAGACCCAGGAAGTGCTGCGGGAAGAACAGCAGGTTGACGAAGATCACCGACCACCAGAAGTGGAACTTGGCGTAGGTCTCGTTGTACATGCGGCCGGTCCACTTCGGCCACCAGTAGTAGACGCCGGCGATGATCCCGAACAGCGCGCCGGTCACCAGCACGTAATGGAAGTGCGCGACCACGAAGTAGGTATCGTGATACTGGAAGTCCGCCGGCACGATCGCCAGCATCAGACCCGAGAAACCGCCGATGGTGAACAGGATCACGAACGCGATCGCCCACAGCATCGGCGATTCGAAGCTGATCGAACCGCGCCACATCGTGGTGACCCAGTTGAAGACCTTCACGCCGGTCGGGATCGCGATCAGCATGGTCGCGAACATGAAGTAGATTTCGCCGCCCATCGGCATGCCGACGGTGAACATGTGGTGCGCCCACACGATGAACGAGAGGAACGCGATCGAGGCGGTGGCGTAGACCATCGCCTGATAGCCGAACAGCGGCTTGCGGCTGAAGGTCGGAATGATTTCAGACACGATCCCGAACGCCGGCAGGATCATGATGTAGACCTCGGGATGCCCGAAGAACCAGAAGATGTGCTGGAACATCACCGGATCGCCGCCGCCGGCCGCGCTGAAAAAGTGCGTCAGGAAGAATTTGTCGGTCAGCAGCATGGTCACCGCGCCGGCCAGCACCGGCATCACCGCGATCAGCAGGAACGCGGTGATCAGCCACGTCCAGCAGAAGATCGGCATTTTCAGCAGATCGACGCCCGGCGCGCGCATGTTCAGGATGGTGGCGATGATATTGATCGCGCCCATGATCGAGCTGATGCCCATCATGTGGATGGCGAAGATCGCGAACGAGAGATTGAAACCGCCCTGCAGCGACAGCGGCGGATACAGGGTCCAGCCGCCGGCGGGCGCGCCGCCCGGCAGGAAGAACGTCATCAGCAGCAGTGCGAACGCGAACGGCATGATCCAGAACGACCAGTTGTTCATGCGCGGCAGCGCCATGTCCGGCGCGCCGATCTGCAGCGGCACCATCCAGTTGGCCAGACCGACGAAGGCCGGCATCACGCCGCCGAAGATCATCACCAGCGCGTGCATCGTGGTCATCTGATTGAAGAATTCGGGCTGCACGTGCTGCAGGCCCGGGGTCATCAATTCTGCGCGGATCACCACCGACATCGCCGCGCCGATGATGAACATCACGAAGCTGAACACCAGATAGAGCGTGCCGATGTCCTTGTGATTGGTCGAGAAGAACCAGCGCTCTACGAAGCCCTGCTTGTAGTCGTGTGCGTCGTGGTGATCGGCGTGCGTGGTGGCCATGGTCGGTACCTTAAATGATGCGATCAGCCGGCCGTGTCGGCGGCGGCGGGAGCGTTCTGGTCGGAGGCGGCAGTCGCCGCTGGTGCGGCGGCTTCCCCTGCAGGCGCAGCTGCGTCCGGCGCTGCCTCGGCAGGGGCAACCGGCGCTGGCGGGGCGTTCTTCGCGCGCTCGGCGGCCAGCCATTGATCGAACTCGGCCTTGGGCACGGCCTTCACCACGATCGGCATGAAACCATGGTCCTTGCCGCAAAGCTCGGCGCATTGGCCGCGGTACACGCCCGGCGTTTTGATCTCGGTCCACGCTTCATTGATCAGGCCCGGAATGGCGTCCTGCTTCCAGCCCAGCGCCGGGACCCACCATGCATGGATGACGTCATCGGCGGTAATCAGGAAGCGGATCTTTGTGTCGGTGGGCAGCACCAGCACCCTGTCGACATCGAGCAGGTAATGCGGGTGATCTGCTGTGCGCGCATCGACCTTGCTCTGCCGGATGGCGTCGCTCTTGCGATCGAGGCGACTGGTGAAGCTGACCGAATCGCCCGGCTTTTCACCCGCATACTCGTACTTCCACAGCCACTGGTAGCCGGTGACCTTGACAGTCATCGCGGCATCGCGGGTGTCGTACATCTTTATGAGCTTGCTGGTGGCCGGGAAGGCCATCACCACCAGCAAGAGCACCGGGACCACGGTCCAGATGATCTCAAGCTTGGTGCTGTGCGTGAAATCCACGTCGGGCTTGGCGCCCTTGGATTTGCGGAATTTGAACATGGCGTAGAACATCGCGCCGAACACGATCACGCCGATCGCCACGCAGATCCAGAGCGCCAGCATGTGAGCGTCGTAGGCATTCTGCGAAGACGCGGTCACGCCCTGGCCCATGTTCAGCTGCCACCGGTGCGGATCGGCCGACTGGGCCATCGCCATCGCCGGCATAAGCAAGGTCAGCGACAGCGTCGCCAATGCCCGGCCCCAGTTTGTCCAACACGCACGCGCTTGCACCATGGCCCAAAACCCCAGAAGTCGTGACTGACTCGATCATTAGGTACGAGAAGACCGGGCGGCGGATGCAGGGCTTGGGTGCCGTGCAGGCCGCGAATCGGTCCCGGGAAACCCGAGAATGGTAGCCCTTCGTGCCCTAGACCGGCAAGCAAACCTTCTGCGACAGCCCTGCCGGCGACCCTGCTGCGCAGCATGCGGGCCCGGGCGGCAGGCACTGTTAGAATTCGCGACCTCTCCGCTCGCCGGACCGTCGTGAACGCCACCGTCAACCAGGCCATCGACCAGGCCGCCAGCCCGATTCTGTCCCCCGAACTGCCGGCCACGCCCGATCCGCTGCGCGCCGCGATCACCGCAGCCTGGGTCCGCGACGAAACCGAGCACGTGCGCGAACTGCTTGCCGCCGCGCGCCAGCCCGACGTCGACCGCGCAGCCATCCAGACCACTGCGGCAGACCTCGTCCGCCGGGTCCGCGCACGCGCCCAGGACCAGGGCGCGATCGAGGCCTTCATGCGCCAATACGACCTCGGCAGCGAGGAAGGCGTGCTGCTGATGTGCGTGGCCGAGGCCCTGCTGCGCATTCCCGACCAGGACACCGCCGACAAGCTGATCCGCGACAAGCTCGGCGATGCCGACTGGAAGCGGCACATGGGCCAATCCGACTCGGTGCTGGTCAACGCCTCGACCTGGGGCCTGATGCTCACCGGCACCCTGGTCAATCTCGCCGACGACACCAAGCGCGATGTCCACAACGCCTTCAAGCGCCTGATCGGCCGCGTCGGCGAACCGGTGATCCGGCTCGCGGTGCGGCAGGCGATGCGGATCATGGGCCATCAGTTCGTGATGGGCCGCACCATCGACGAAGCGCTCGGCCGCAGCCGCAAGGGCGACAACGCCAACTACCGTTATTCGTTCGACATGCTCGGCGAAGGCGCGCTCACCACCGCCGACGGTCTGCGCTATCTCGAAGCCTATCGGATGGCGATCCACGCCATCGGCAAGAGTGGAGATTTCAGGAACGCCGATGTGTTCGCGGTACCAAGCATCTCGGTCAAACTGTCCGCACTGCATCCCCGTTACGAACACGCCAAGCGCGCGCGCGTCCTGGCGGAACTCGGCCCGAGTCTGCTGGAACTGTCGCGGCTCGCGAAGCAGTACAGCATCGGCCTGACCATCGACGCCGAGGAATCCGAACGGCTGGAACTCTCGCTCGATCTGATTTTCCAGGTGCTGGCGGACGAGTCGCTGAAAGGCTGGAACGGCTTCGGCATCGTCGTACAGGCGTATCAGAAGCGCGCACCGTTCGTGATCGACTGCATCGCCGACATGGCGCGCAAGCTCGGCCGCATCATCCCGGTGCGCCTGGTCAAGGGCGCGTACTGGGACAGCGAAGTCAAGCGCGCCCAGGTCGATGGCCAGAGCGGCTATCCGGTGTTCACCCGCAAGCCGAACACCGACGTCTCGTACCAAGCCTGCGCACGACGCCTGCTCGAGGCGACCGACGCGATCTATCCGATGTTCGCGACCCACAATGCGCAGACCATCGCCGCGATCCATCGCATGGCGCTGTCCCTTCTCCCGCCTGCGGGGGAAAGTGCCCGAAGGGCGGATGAGGGCGTGCAAGCCTACGAATTCCAGAAACTCCACGGCATGGGCGACGACCTCTACGCAGAAGTCATTCCCGCCGACCGTCTGAACGTGCCCTGCCGCGTCTACGCGCCGGTGGGTTCGCACGAAGACCTGCTGCCGTACCTCGTGCGCCGGCTGCTGGAAAACGGCGCCAATTCCAGCTTCGTCAACCGAATCACCGACGAATCCGTCTCGATCGACGATCTGATCCACGATCCGATCGAGACCGTGTCGCGCTTCGACACCCTTCCGCATCCGCGCATCCCGCTGCCGGTCGATCTGTACCGCAGCTTCCTCGCGCTCGACAGCAGCAACGACAGAGACAATTCCATGGGCCTGAACCTTGCCAACGATGCGCAGTTGCGCACCCTCGCCGATCAGATCAACGCTGCGGTCACCGGCGACTGGCGCGCCGCTCCACTGGTGCCGGGCGCGAACGCCGCTGGCGCATCAATGCCAGTCACCAATCCCGCCGATCGCCGCCAGACTGTCGGCCAGTGGCAAGCCGCCGACAGCGCCATCGTCGAGAAAGCGCTGCAGAACGCGGTCGCCGCGCAGCCTGCATGGGACGCCATGCCCGCCGCCAGCCGCGCGACCATTCTCGAACACGCCGCCAAGCTGCTCGAAGACCGCATGCCGCAGTACATCGCGCTGTGCACCAAGGAAGCCGGCAAGACCATCCCCGACGGCATCGCCGAAGTACGCGAAGCGGTGGACTTCCTGCGCTATTACGCCGGTCAGGCACGCAAGATCTTCGCGGTCGAAGCCCTGCCCGGCCCAACCGGCGAATCCAACACCCTGCAGCTCGCCGGTCGCGGCGTGTTCGTGTGCATATCGCCGTGGAATTTCCCGCTCGCCATTTTCATGGGCCAGGTCGCCGCTGCGCTCGCCGCCGGCAACAGCGTGATCGCCAAGCCCGCCGAACAGACCAATCTCATCGGTTATGCAGCAGTGAAGCTGATGCACGAAGCCGGCATACCCGAAGCCGTACTGCAGTTCCTGCCCGGCGATGGCGCCACGGTCGGCGCAGCACTGACCAAGGATCCACGTGTCGCCGGCGTCGCGTTCACCGGCTCCAACGACACCGCGCGCGCGATCAACCGCGCACTCGCCGCGCGCGATGCTGCCATCGGCGTGCTGATCGCAGAAACCGGCGGCCAGAACGCACTGATCGGCGATTCCTCGTCGCTGCCGGAGCAACTGGTGAAGGACGCGATCTCGTCCGCGTTCACCTCCGCCGGCCAGCGTTGTTCGGCCGCGCGCGTGTTGTTCGTGCAGGACGACATCGCCGACAAAGTGATGCACATGCTCGCCGGCGCGATGGCCGAACTGAAAGTCGGCGACCCAGGTCTGCTGTCGACCGATGTCGGCCCGGTGATCGATGCCGACGCGCTGAAGCTGCTGGAAGACCATGCCGCGAAAATGACTGCAGGCGCGAAACTCATCGCCACCGCAGCTATCGACAACAATGCCGCCGACGACAGCGTCGCCCACGGCACGTTCTTCGCCCCGCGCGCCTGGGAACTGCAGTCGCTGTCGCAGCTCACCCGCGAAAACTTCGGCCCGGCGCTGCACGTGATCCGCTGGAAAGCCGATCAGCTCGACCAGGTCATCGACACCATCAACGCCACCGGCTTCGGCCTGACCCTGGGCATCCACTCGCGCATCGACGAAACCATCGACCGCATCACCTCGCGTGCAAAGGTCGGCAACATCTACGTCAACCGCAACCAGATCGGCGCGGTGGTCGGCGTGCAGCCCTTCGGTGGCCAGAACCTTTCCGGCACCGGACCCAAGGCCGGCGGCCCGCACTATTTGCCGCGGTTCACGACGGAGAAGACGGTGACGGTGAATACGACTGCGGCAGGGGGGAATGCTTCGTTGTTGACGCTGGGAGATTGAGCACGAGTAACACGGATATGTCGCGGAAGCCCCGATTTAATCGCGGCTTCCGCCGTTACGTCTATGGGATCGGACCCTCTCCCCAACCTCCGCCGCCGCCCCACGGGCAGGACCATGAGTTGGTGAAATAGAGAACGGCATTCTGTCCATCAGCACTG
>JBIITV010000034.1:0-37482 GCA_044340325.1 Lysobacteraceae bacterium | reverse complement strand
CGAAGCTTCACCAACAGGCCGGATATACGTTCGCAATCTCAACCCTGATCGAAAAAAGCGGTTGGCAATCGGGAGGAGTCCATATACACCCTACGAACTGTTGTGACTGATCATCATCCTTGCTTTCGCGGGAAAGCCTGTCGAAAGCAGGATCGATGCCGTTGATCGGGAAAACTTCCAGCCTGTACAGTGCTCGAGGGATACAAGCAGGAAGTCGTCATGGTCAGCGAGACTCCGGTTCCGGTCACGACTGGAAACGCGTTCCAGAAGGGCCAGTTCTTCGTCATCACGCCGAGCTTCTGGGGTGGGGGCAAGTTCCCGGGCCTGGAGATCGCCAATGAAGACAGGCTGGTACTTCCTGGGGCTCATACGATGGAGCCACCCAACGGTGATCCGGATCAGTATCCAGAGCGCCCGCATCTGGTGCATGTGCCGAAGCTGGGCGCTCTGCCGCGGGATTTCGAAGAGCTGGCGGGCAAGTGGATCGTCTCCGCAGCGTTGAAGCATGCCTTCGAATCTGTCGACCCCGATGGATTCGTTTTCGTAGCCTGCGATTTCACGCTTTCCGATGGTACGCACGGTCCGGCGTATTACTTCTGCAACGTCCTGCGCACGCTGGATGCTCTCGACGAGGGCGCGTCCAGACTGAAGATCAAAGTCGGCGACTACGTCAACGGGAAGTACTACAGCCTCGCAGGCGGGGCGAGTTTGGTGTTCAAGAAAGATGTCATCGGCCCTGCACATGTCTTCCGGACGCCGTTCGCGGACACCGTGTTCTGCGATAGCGCCCTTTACGACGCGGTGATCGCCGCCGATGTGAAGGGCGTGGAATTCGACGACGTCGCCGATTGCTGATCGGTTTTCCAAAACTACCGGGGTCGGCTTACAGCCCAACGCAACACCGTATCGATCCGGTTGCCCGGGAAATCTTCTGGCCTGTACAGTGCCGCAATATCCAAAAAAGGAAGTCGCCATGACCAGCGAGACTCCGGTTCCGGTCACGACCGGAAGCGCGTTCCAGAAGGGCCAGTTCTACGTCATCACGCCGAGCTTCTGGGGTGGCGGCAAGATGCCGGGTCTGGAAATCGCAAACGAGGATAGGCTACAACTTCCCGGGACGTACATCATCGAATCACCCAATGGTGATCCGAACCAGTACCCGGAGCGCCCACATTTGGTGCATGTTCCGAAGGAGGGAGGTATGCCTCGGCATTTCGAGAACATTTGGGGTATCTGGATCGTGTCCGAGGCACTGAAGCACGTCTTCGAATCCGTGGACCCCGAAGGCTTCGCTTTCGCTGCCTGCGATTTCACGCTCGCCGATGGCACGCCTGGTCCACAGTATTATTTCTGCGGCGTCTTGCGCAGTTTGGATGCGGTGGACGAAGGGGCGTCGAAACTCAAGATTGAGATCGGCGATTTCGTGAACGGCAAGTACTACGACCGTTCGGGCGGGGCAAGCCTGGTGTTCAAGGAAAACGCGGTCGGTTCGGCCCATGTATTCCGCACTCCTTTCGCGCTCACTGTGTTCTGCGACCGAGCCTTGCGCGATGCGGTGATCGCTGCGGATGTGAAGGGCGTGAAATTCGACGACGCCGCCGATTGCTGATCGGCCTTCCAAAACACAGGGATCGGCTTGACTTGCCGCCCCACCCAACACCCTCTCAAAGCAATCGGTACCCCGAGCCAGCGCCCGAGTCGAAAACAGGATCGATCCGGTTGCCCGGAAAATCTTCGGGCCTGTACAGTGCCGCAATATCCAAAAAAGGAAGTTGCCATGACAACCGAGACTCCGGTTCCGGTCACGACCGGAAGCGTGTTCCAGAAGGGCAAGTTCTTTGTCATCGAGCCGAGCTTCTGGGGTGGCGGCAAGATGCCGGGCTTGGAAATCGCCAACAAGGACAAGCTGAGGCTTCCCGGCACGTTCCGGATCCAGCCGCCCAACGGCGATCCGCACCAGTACCCGGAGCGGCCGCATCTGGTACATGTGCCGAGTCTTGGTGGCCTGCCACGGGATTTCGAGGAGCTGGCGAGCAAATGGATTGTCTCAGAAGCGCTTAAGCGTGTCTTCGAGTCGGTGGATCCCGATGGGTTCGCATTCGCGGCCTGCGATTTCACGCTCGCCGACGGCACGCACGGCCCGCAGTATTTTTTCTGTAACGTCGTGCGCACTTTGGATGCGCTGGATGAGTCTGCGTCGCGGTTGAAGATTGAAACGGGCGATTTCGTCAACGGCAAGTATTACGACCGTTCGGGTGGGGCGAGCCTGGTGTTCAAGAAAGAAGTCGCCGGCTCGGCGCATGTGTTCCGCACCCCGTTCGCACCCACGGTCTTCTGCGATCGCGTGCTGCACGATGCGGTGACCGCTGCGAATGTGAAGGGCGTGAAATTCGACGACGCCGCCGATTGCTGATCGGGCTTCCAAAACCTCCGCAATCCTTCGATAAGGAATTTCGACGATGGCCGACACACCAGTGTTTCAGGGGCACCATCTCATCGAGCAGGCCGCGTTCGCGCGCAGCGAACTGCTGCAGGCTCTGTCGGAGCAGGGGCTTTTCGATCTGCATGGCCCGCGCAATATCCTCAATCTCCCGGCCGATCAGGCATTGGCGACCAGGCTCGGGGTATCGCCGCATCCCGGCGGTCCTCTCGGCGGCTATTCCGAAGGCGTGCGGCTGCAACTGCAAAGGCTGCAGGAGAGCGTCGATGGTCAAGCGGCGTTGGACGGTGACCGCGCCGCTGCACAACGAATGGCCGTCAGGGTGGGCGAACTCACCGACACGCTGAAAACAGGACTGGTCAACGGCGATCTGGTCAGCAATACGCCGCAGGGCATGACCCGCGAGCAGGCGAACCGGCAAGTGAGGGAGTTCTTCGGCAATCTGGACGAATACCGGCAGACCCACGCGACGCAGATCGCCGAGATCGGCAGGATGCCCGCGCAGGAGGCGCGCTGGGCCGGCGTGACCCGGTCGCAGGGCAATGTGACGGCGGCGCTCGATGCGATCGAACAGCCGGGCGCGAAGCCGGTCGCAGGAGACCTGGCCGCAGGCAGGCAATCGCTCGGCACCGCGATCGCGCAGGCGAACGAAGCCGGACGCCTGCCGGTGTCGGAGCCGTTGGAGCTGCGATTGCGCGCCGCATTCCCGACGGAAACACCGCCGACGCTGGTGCGTCCGCCCGCGCTTCCGGAGGTGCGTGGACCGCTGCTCGAAGGCGGTGCGGCCCCGGAAGGTGTCGCGCCCGGTTCGAGCCGCGCCGTGCGCGTCGTTGGCGCTGCGGGTGTGGCGCTGATGGCCTACGACTTCGTCGACACGGGCCATCGCATGATGACGCTGCGGGCCGATGGTAACGAAGCTGCTGCCGCTTCAGCGCAGACGCACTGGGTCGGCCGCAATGCCTGTGGCGTGTTGGGCGGCATCGGCGCGGGCTTTCTGTATGGCGCGGTCGCCGGTTCGGAAACCGGCCCCGGTGCGCTGGTCACGGGTCTGATCGGTGCGGGCGTCGGCGCCTATCTGGGCGAACGATGGGCGGACCAGAAGGACGTGGAGCGGGTCTTTACCCAGACCGACCGGAACGGGAACGCATGGACGCGCAATCCGGAAGATCCGCAGGGTGCGTGGACGCGAACGGCCAATGCCCCGAATGCGGCGGGCGGTGTCGGTGAAATGCGTTTCGTCGCGGCCGGCCGTCTGGTCGACGAATTGAATTACCGGGCCGCCAACGATTCGTATTCGCTCGGTCTGGGAAGTCCGCCGAGGCCGCAGGATCCGTTCACGATCACCGGTGCGCAGGACCAGGCCGGCTGGGTCGCCGGGCCCTGGCAACGGAGCGCGGAGACAGGCGCATGGTCGAGGACGCTGGCGGCCGAGGGCATGCTCCCGGAACTGCAGATGATCCCCGAAATGAGGACGGATGCCGCCACGCCTGCGCAAACGACGGAACTCGAACGGCAGTCGGCGTTGATCGTTGCGCAGAACGCGGCGAACACGCCCGCTGCGACCGCCGCGCGCTATCAGATCGCCTACAACCAGTTCGGCTGGAATGAATTCGCGTCGATGGAGCCCGTGCCTGAAGCGATCCGCAACGCGAGTACGCGAACGGACAGGCTGCAGGCTTCCGACGGCAATACCTACACGCGCGCCGCCGACGGCGAGTGGGCGACGCCCGGCATGGTGTACGGCACCCATCAGGCGACCGGCAACATCCGCGAAGAATTGAATCGCACCTGGCAAAGCCAGCAGGCGGGTCTGCAGGAAATGGGCGCTTATGCCGCCCAGGCGCTGGCCACGCCTACACCTACGCAGAGCGACATGCGCAGCATGGTGGCGGGGGCATACGCCAGCGCAGGCGTCGCGCGCAGCGAGGCGGACATCGATGCGGCGACGCGGGCGGTGGCGCAGGATCACGCGCGCGACGGTCTGGGCCAGTCTCCTTACAGCCTGCAGGTTCGGCCCGATGGCGCCATCGCGACGCTGGTCGGCAGCAACGACCGACGTCTGGAAGTGAGGAGCGTGACCACGGCGGCGGAAATCGAACAGGCGCGGACGCAACCCGCGTCGCCGACGGAAGCCCCGCGGCCGGAAGCCCCTCGACCGGATACGCCTGCGCCTGCGCCGACGCCACCACCGCCCGCCGCGCCGGCATCCGATCGCGCGGCGTTGGACGATGGGACGAATCCCCGCAACGGCATGTATCGGCAGGCACTGGCGCCTGTGCTCACACGCGATGCTGAACTGGGACGGACATCGGACGATACCAGCGTGCGACTCGCGGCCGGCATGACCGCCGAGGCGCGCACGCGCGGACTCGAGACGATCGCCTTCGCGCAGTTCAGCGCGGATGGCCAGCGGTTCTACATGGCGAATACGCCCGATCCTTCATCGCCCTGGGCCAGAACCGCCGTTGGCGATGTCGGTCAGGCCCTGCAGCAGAGCGTTGCCGACAGTTCCCAGCGGGTCGCCCGGATCGACCAGACGCAGGTCATGGCGCAGCAGTTCGCCCAGCCCGCGCAGCAGCAGACTCTGGACCAGGGCGGCCCGGTGATTCAGGGCCCAAGACTCGTTTGAGCTGCGGTGGGTGCGTCGAGCAGCCTTGCGACATGGCGTGCTTGAGCACGCCCTATGGATCACCAGGGAAGGATCACCGGCGAAACCATCGCGCTTCAACTCGTCTCGACGATGCGCCGAACCGGCAGCCATGCGATATGCATATTCTGCGGCGTCATCGCATCGATGCGCTGCAGCAGCGCTTGCTTGCGGTCGCTGGACAGCGGCGAGTAACGCCGGCCGGTTTCGCGATGCCATGCGCTGAGCGCGTGCAATGCATCGGCGGCACGCGCATCGTGATCGATGAAATCGAGCAGGCAGTCGAGGGCATCCCACCAGCCGAGTTGCCGGGTGGCGTCGACGATGCGCTGGCGGGCGGGAGGATTCGCGGCGACGGTGAACGCCTGCGCCAGCGTGTCGCGGGTCATGAAGGCGGGCACGGTGGCGCCGAGTTTCAGCGCAAGCCCGACGACTTTGCTGGACGGTGCGGCCAGCGCATCGCGCAACTGTGCGGCAGGGTCGTCGATGCCTGCACTCAGGGCGCCGCGCAGTGCGGCGCAGCGCAGTTCGCCGGTGGCGTGCTGCAGCCAAGGCGCGATGCGGGCAAGGTCTTTGGCTTCGGCACGATCGCCGAGGCCGAGCAGCGCGTAGTGCGTGTCGGGTGCGTTGCTGCGGTCGAGAACGTCGCGCCAGATGTCGCGCGGATCGAGGCCCAGCGCGCGGGTCGCATAGGCGGCGACGCCGCGCACCGATGCCGAGGGGTCGAGCAGGCATGTTTGCAACAGTGCGCGATAGCCGTCGTCGTCGGTGCGCGCACGGGCGCGCAGGGCGTGCGCGCGTACCGAAGCGCTGGGGTGGCGCAGTGCATGTGCGATGAGATTGTTGCTGAGCGACGGGCCCGAGAGGGGCAGCAATTCGCAGAGCGCCCAACGGGCGACGACCGGGTCGCGGTGTTGCACCGTGCCCAGTGCCAGCGCTCCGGTCTGCGACGGATCGGCACGCAGGATCAGATCGCAGATGAACAGCGGACGGCGGTTGCCGTCGAGCGCGGCCCAGCGTGCGGACGCGTGCTCAGGCGCCAGCAGCAGCGGGTCGATCACGGTGCGCCAGACGCCGCTTTGCATGCGCAGGCGTGAGCGCAGCGCGAACAGCAGATCGAGATGCGCGAACAGCGCGGCGGGATCGGCGGCGACGATCTGCCTCAGCGTGTCTTCGGCGCAGAGGCGTACTTGCGGCACCCAGTCGTCGCAGCGGATCAGCGCGAGCGCGATGGCGAGATGTCCCTGACGGTCCCGCATCAGCCGCAGCGCGCGTTCGCGCATGCGGCCGTCGGCATGGCAGCCGACGCAGAACAGCTGTGCGTCGATCGCTTCTTCATCCGGCTGCGCATCCAGCGGCCATGCCGAACCGGGAAGATCGGCATGCCAGTATTGTCGGCGGATCGCTTCTTCGAGGACGGGCAGACGGTGTTCAGACACCTCGCGCAGCGCACCCGGGACCTGCTCGGCGCTGTATTCGATGTCGAGTGTGCGTCGCAGCGCGACGATCAGGGTCTCGCGCCAGCCGGGAGAGGGCATATTCATGCGTGCATCGTGTGTGTTTTCCCGATCTTCGCCTGTGGGATGGTGCAAGGCAATGGCTTCTGGAGTGATGAACGATCCGCGCATGTGCTGCGCTGGATCGCAACGGAGCCGGGGCTTGAGTTTGCGGGGGGGCAACGCGACTTTGTTCTGGATGAGTGGATTGTTTTGCTGTGCTCGCGACTTTCCCGCGCGATCGTCCAGTGGACTTGGCTGTTGGTTTGTGGCGTTGTCTGTGTCGGCGTTTAATGCTTAGCGTGTAAAGCCTGGCGCCTTTTTCGCGCTGGTGCGCGAGTGACTTTCTTTTTGAAAAGAAAGTCACCAAAGAAAACATTCCAAGTCCAATTCAAACCTACAACCTGGGGCGAAGTCGGGATTTTTCGATGTAACATCCCTGTCCCATCGAAAAACGGCGCACGTCCTGTGCGCCGCCCTCCGGGTCTGCGAATAGGGGAAAGTGTGCCGTGTCTACAAGACCATCAGGACGTTGCCCTCTGCGGGCATCCAAGCAATGGTTCTGTTGCTTGCATGACGTTTCATGCATTGCATGCCTCAGCATCTCTTGAGGTTGTCCGATCGCTGTCAAAATTCCAGAAATCTAAATCGTCCTGTCTATGCCTAGACTATGGTTTCGTCGAATCTGGTTGTAGACCCGGAGGGCGATGCACAGGATGTGCATCGTTTTTCGATGAGACAAGGATGTTTCGTCGAAAAATCCCGGCTTCGCCTCAGACGGCAGTTTAGAATTGGACTTAAAATGTTTTCTTTGGTTACTTTCTTTGCGCCAAAGAAAGTAACTCGCGCACCAGCGCGAAAAAGGTAACAGGCTTTACCCACTCAGCATGAAGTGCCGACACAGACAACGCCACGAAACATGAGTCAAGGTCACAGGAAGATCGTGCGTGAAACTAAAGGAGTGAAGCCGAAACAACGCCAACGACACTCAAGCCAACAATTCCCCCCGCTGCAACGAATGCCCATCGTGCCCAACGTCCGCATCCACCACCAACCGCAGCGCCCGCTCCGCAGGACGATACTCCCGCTCCACACGGCCGTTCGCCATCACCAGCACACGCTCCGCGCTGACGATGGTTTCCGGACGGTGCGCGATCAGGATCTTGGTCAACTTCAGCTTGCGCACGGCCTCATTGACCGCGCGCTCCGAATCCACGTCGAGATGACTCGTCGCCTCGTCCAGAAACAGGATGCTCGGCTGTTTGTACAGCGCCCGCGCCAGGATCACCCGTTGCTTCTGCCCGCCTGACAGCGCCGCGCCCATGTCGCCGATCAGGGTCTGATAACCCATCGGCATGCGCATCACATCGTCGTGAACCGACGCGGATTGCGCCGCAGCCTCGATCCGCTCGACATCCAGATCTTCGCTGCCGAAGGCGATGTTGTCGGCGATCGAACCGGCGAACAGCTGGTCGTCCTGCATCACCGCCGCGACCACATGGCGATAGCGGCGCAGCCCGACGTCGGCGATATCGCGGCCTTCGACCAGAATGCAGCCTGCCTGCGGTTTCAATAATCCCAACATCAGCTTCATCAGCGTGGTCTTGCCGCAGCCGGATGGACCGACCAGTGCGATGGTTTCCCCCGGCGCGATGGTCAGCGAGCAATCGTCGATAACCAGTGGATCGGAGTCGCTGAAGCGATAGCGCAGCCCGCGCACTTCAAGGCCCAGCGGGCGATCCTGCGGCAGCGACGGACCGCTGGGTGCGGTCACTTCTTCTGGCTCGGTGAGCACGATGTCGGCCAGACGCTCCGCCTGCACGCGCAGTGTGCGGAACGACATCCAGGTGTCGATCAACCGGCTGACGCCGCCGGTGAACATTTCCTTGTAGGCCAGATACGCCACCAGCATGCCGGCGCTCATGTGGCCCTGCATCACCAGCAGGGCGGCCAGCCCGACCACCAGCAGCCGTTCGATGCCGAACAGCATCTGATTGGCGAAGCCGAAGCGCAGCATGAAGCGCTGGATGTCCAGGCCGAGATTCGCGGTATCGGCCATCAACGTGCCGAAGGTCGCGCGACGCATCGGCTCGGCCGCATTGAGTTTCAGGGCCTGGATGCCGCGGATGGATTCGAGCAGGTGCGTGTCCTGTTTCGCTGCGGCGGTAAGCTGCTGTTCGGACAGGCGCTTGATGGTCGGGAACGTTACCCAGCGGATCGCCAGATACAGGCTGACCGCGATCACGCTGATCAGCAGCAGCTTCCAGCTGTAGGACGCCATCACCGCCAGCGCGATCACCACCATCAGTCCGTCGAGCAGCGCTTCGATGAAGCTGGAACTGAGCGTGTTCTGGATCGCATGCACCGATTCCATCCGCGACACGACATCGCCCAGATGGCGTTTCTGGAAATAGTCCATCGGCAGGCGCAGCAGATGCGCCAGGATGCTGCCGAACCACTGCAGTCCGATGCGGGTGGAGAGATAGGCCAGACACCAGCTGCGCAGCCAGCCGATCGCCGAGGTGATCAACATCGAAAACAGGAATCCGACGCTGATCAGCCACAGGAAATCCTTGTCCTGGGTGACCAGCACATCGTCCAGCACCCACTGCATGTAGAAAGGCGTCAGCAGCCCGAACAACTGCAGGATCAGCGACAACGACAGGATCTGCGCGGCCGAACGCTTCAGGCCGGTCACTTGGCCCACCAGATGGCGCAGCGAAATACTGTCGTCGATCGTGCGCTTCTGGAACGTCGCCGTGGGCGAAAGCTCCAGCGCGACGCCGGTGAAATGCGCCGACGCTTCGCTCATGCGCAACTTGCGAACGCCGGTGGCGGGGTCGTGGATCACGATGCCGGTCGCGGTGGCTTTGGCCAGCACCACGAAGTGATCCATGTTCCAGTGCAGGATGCAGGGCGTCTCCAACTGCGGCAGTTCTTCCAACTCGATCCGCAGCGCACGGCACTGCAGGCCGGAGACGCTGGCGTCGTCGATCAGATTGGCCAGCGTAACGCCGCGCATCGACGTGGGGTATTCGCGCTGCAGCGTGAGGCCGTCCATCTGCCGGCCGTGATAGTCCAGCACCATCGCCAGACAGGTGTGCCCGCATTGCGCGGCTTCGGCTTGCAGCAGGCTTTTGAGGATGGGCATGACGGATCCGTTCGATGATCGGTAGAACAGCGCTGCGAGATTATTGAATATCCCGCAGGTGAAGCTATGGCAGCGATAGCGATGGCCGCTGGCAGTAAAACTGCCAGCGGTCTGCCGCTTATCTATCAGTCTGCGGGATATATGCAGACGTCACGACGCGGACCGGAAAAGGCGCAGTCGAGCAAAACGTTGGTGGGTGTTGGGTCGGGCGGAATGTCACTGCCGATGCCACAGAGGGCAGTGTCCAGCTGCGGACCGCTGTCCTCACAGGTGTTGCTATCGTAAGTAATGTTCGTTACATCACTTTCGGGGTCGGTTTCAAAGCCGATACTTCTTGCGCCGCTGACATGTTTTGTTTCTTCCACGGCAAGTACGCGGCCGAGTACTCGGTTTTTTTTGGTATTCATATTGAGTCCCTTCTTAAGGCTGTTGAGTGAACGCAGGTGCCATCAGTCGCCTTCGGCCAGCACCAACAGTGGAGAAACGGCGACCGAAACCGTCGGATGACCGAAAAACCGGACACCCAGATGAGCGAAAAACCGGACACCCAAGCAATCCTGATGTCCGGCGGAATAAGCGGACCGGATCCATAGATCCAGATCCGTATCGACGTCGATCAGCGTCCGGAACCGCTGGGGCTGACGATGAGGTCGATGATGGTGTTGGAGCTGTCGATCAGGCGGGTGCCGGTGTCCGTGGACTTCGCGGTGTCGCCGGCGCTGCCGAGCGTCCAGCCGCCGGAGACGTCCTGGGTTTCTTCGACGGCCAGGATGCGGCCGAGTACGCGGTTGTCGTTCTGCTTCATGTTGGATCCTCAGTGGGTGATGAAGAAGACCGGAAAGGTCTTCGGGAGCGCTGCGAGGGCAGCGTTTTCAGAGCGTCCTGGCGTGGAGCGACGACATCGTGGCGTCCTGCGCGTCGACCGGAATGATGTCGTAGACATAGCCGGTGTCTTTCGGCGGGAATGTCGTCAGCGGGCGGGCACCGGAAACGGCAGTGGTTTCTTCCACGGCCAGGACGCGGCCAAGTACGCGGGTGTTCTCGTTGTTCATTGTGTTCTCGCAATAGGAGGTGGATCTGAAGAGGGGCTTGGTCGCCCGTCTTCGGCCCATGCGCTCGTCGGAATGCATGCGCCGAAAATGGCCATCGACCGGTCGCTGGCGAAGTGATCGGAGTGCTGCGCACGACGGAGGCCTCCATCGTGCGCAGTGGTTCGCCGTGGATCAGGCACCGCTGATCTGGTCCAGAATCGGGCTTGTTCCGTTGTCGGCCTGAGTCCCGCTATCAACTTGTGTCTGCGTACAATCGTTGTTTGGGTTGGTATCGCCTGCCCATGGCGCGGTGACGAGGTCGCGGCACGGTGCAGTCGTCTTCGCGCCGGTGACGACCATGATTTCTTCGACGGCAAGAACGCGGCCGAGAACACGGTTTTCGTGTTTTCCTTTCATGAGTAAATCTCCTTTGCTTGTGTGGGTAGAGATGGAGCCGCAACCTGCGGTCCTTGTTTCATCGCTGTTCGGGCGAGCTCGCGATGACAGCCATCGGTGCGTCGCTGCCCAGGCGATACGCCGACATTCCGATCGGGCGGCAGCGGCAACGCGATGCTCCCGCCTGCTTGTCGCCTGCATGTCTCTGGTCTTCGGTCATCGCACGTGGCGACATGCAATGACCGAAACCTTGTGCCGGCCCGGCTTGAACGGTTGGTTCGGCGGCGTGCGCGGCGAAGCTGCCGCCGCGCACGCCGCCGAGGAATTCCGTATCAGAAATAATCCGGCGCATCCCGCGCCAAAGGATTGGGGCTGGTATCGGCTGCCGTACCGCTGTCGGCTGTGGTGCCGCTGTCTGCAGTGGTACCGCTGTCTGCAAGCGTCCCGCTGTCGGACGTCGTTCCACTGTCGGCGGTCGTACCGCTGTCCGCCGATGTTCCACTGTCGGCCACAGAGCCGGTTTCTCCGGTAGGGAATGTTTTGGCGCCAGCAACTGCGTTCAGCTCTGCGACTGCCAGGAGACGGCCAAGCACACGGTCTTTCCTATTGTCCACGGTGGTTTCTCCGTTCGGGTTGAATCACTGTGTGACGTGGTGTCGTCACGGATCGACATCGCTTACGTGGAATAGCGCCCGCAAGCGACGCTCGCTGCCCGCGCGTGCGAGTGCGCATGGGTTCACGCAGCCTCTGCCTGCGCATCCGGCGCGGGCTCTCTGCGCACTTTGTCCTGCTCGCCGACCGCTTCGGGCTGGGTGGCTTCGATCAGCTCGGCAAGGCGCTGCGGGTTCGAGGGTTTGCGGTACTGAAAGGCGGCGTCGCCGCTTTCGACGAACTGGCAGAACGCATCGAACAGCGTCAGTTCGTCGCACCATTGCTCGACGAAAATGAACTGGCCGGCTTCGTTGACTTCGAGATAGATCCACTCGTCGTCCGGCGTCACGATGAAGTCGAACGCGCCGGCGACCAGCCCGAGGCTGCGGAGCTGCTTCAGACATGCCTGGTAGACGCGATCCGGCAGGGCGACGCTGCCGTCGGTCATGGCGCCGTTCTGGTGCAGGCGCCAATCCAGTTCGCCGTACTCGATCCGGGTGGAGTCGATCTTCAGCGCGAAACAACTGGCGCCGAAAAACTGCGCGCGCACTTCGAACTGCTTTTTGACCTGCGCCTGAAAAATGCCGGGCGCGGCACGCAGCAGCCCGTCTCCGGGTAGATCTTCGCTGCGGACCCGCGCGGTGTACGTGGACAGCGTCTTGTCGTCCTCTTCCCACGCTGCGCCGATCAAAGGCTTGTGGATGACGCTCGGATGGCGGTCGATGAACGCCCGGATCGCCTCGGGGCGATTGCTGATCAATGTGTCCGGGATCTGTAGCCCGTTGCGCAACGCGAGCTGCAGCTGTTTGGGCTTGTGGTCGGCGTTGCGCGCGGCGTCGTAGGGATTGACCCAGAACGCCTCGCGCAACAGGCTGCGCAGCGAGGCATCGGCGAAGCGGATCTGCTGCGACACGTATTCGCGGTCGCGCGGGTCGACGTGGGACGGAATTTTCGGCCCGAGCATGCGCCGGTTCCAGACCACATCGAAGTCCGACAGCGCATAACTGCCGTCGATGGTGTGCAGGCGCAGCGAGTCCCCGGTCTTTTCGTACGAGAATTCGACCTCGGCACGCTCCGGAAAGTCCGTGCCGAAATAGCGCAGCACGCGATGCCCGCGTCGCTTGAGCGCCGCCTCCGCCAGGATGGCGTGCCAGTCGTCTGGCATGGTGTAGATGAAAACGGTCTTGGAGGTATTGGCCATGTGTGCGTTCCGTGTCATGGGAGGGCGGTGCGGGTTTCGCTATGCGGAGATGCGCTCGCGCAATCGCGCGAGCGGTTTGACCAACCATTCGTACAAGCGATGTTTTTCCAGGACGATGTCGGCTTGGACGCCGAGGCCAGGCCGCAGATCAAGCTCGATGCCGCTGTCGTTGCGGACGCGCTGGCGTTCGAGCGCCACGGTGGCGCGATAGCTGATTTGCCTGCGTCCGGCCGCTGCGCCGGTCGCATCCGTTCGCGCGGATGGGGTGGGTTCCCGGGAAATGTGGACGATCCGACCGTGGTATTGACCGTAGTGCTGATGCGGATAGGCGGGATAGCGCAACATCACATCCCCGCCGATGGGGATCGACGCCAGCAGGTGTTCGGGGACCAGCAGTTCGGCTTCGAGGCTGTTGTCGGTACGACTGACCTTGCCCATAGTCGTGTGCTGCACTGCGGTGGATGCGTCGACCAGACGTCCTTCGATGCGGATCTTCCGCGCGTACTCGCCGAAGCACAGGAATGCGATGGCGATCGCGACTGCACCGATCGCGAACCAGGTCATGACCCAGTGCGACATCGGCTGACGCAGGATCAGGCTGCCGAGCCAACGGTTGCGCCTGGCTTCCAGCACTTCGGACCGATACAGCGGTGCAGAGGTCATCGGCGCGGCCTGCGAACATCGCGGCCATACCTTTCGATTCGGAAGGACGGATGAAAGGGAAACAACGTCGAAGTCGCGCCTTGTCCTTGACGGTGGTTCTCGAAATCGCTGTTCACGGCCATGAGCATCCTTTCAAGAGCCGAACCGGAGGCCGCACGTAGATCGATCCGCGCCGGGGCGAGGTTGGGTGGCGTGCGCTGTGGGTTGGGCTGTGCTTTACTTGAACCGTTATTCGCAGTGCGGACTGGTTTGCGGACATGGAGTAAAGCGATGGCAATCACGAATACGGATACGCGGCCGGATTCCATTACCCGCCTCCTGGTCGAGGCCCAGTCTGGGCGGGAGACTGCCTGGAACCGGATCTACGATCTGGTCTACGCGGACTTGCACCGGATCGCCCGTGCCCAGGTCCGGCAGCGCACTTCGGGCAGGATCTCTGCGACATCATTGGTCAGCGAAAGCTGGTTGCGCCTGAGTTGCGCGGAATTCACGGTCGAAAACCGCCAGCATTTCACTGCGCTGGTCGCTCGCGCGATGCGTTTCGTGCTGATGGACGAAGTGCGCAGGGAGATGACCGAGAAGCGCGGCGATGGCCAACGGGCGTTCTCGCTCGACGAGCAGATCGATGCCGCCGATGACTGCGCGCTCGTGGAGATGATCGCGCTGGATGCTGCGCTGACGCGCTTGTCGCTTTTGGATCCGCGCTTGGCGCAACTGGTCGAGATGCGATATTTCGGCGGTCTGGACGAAGACGAAATCGCCCGGTTGCTGGGCGTGACAGAGCGCACGCTCAGACGCGACTGGCGCAAGGCGCGCGCGTTCCTGTTGACGCAGTTGGGCGACAGGCCGGCAGGTTTTCTGGAGGATGTATAGCTGAAGCGCTGCGGCGCGATGTAGCGGTATCGCTACGAGAAGATGCAGCGCGCAATCGAGGACAGTGCGATTTCAACAGAAGCGCATGGCGTAGACATGCGGGATATCGAGAATCGAGAGTGAAGATGGAGACGAACGATCCGGTCGCACGAGCGTTGGCGTTGTTCGACCGCTATGCCGAGATGCCGCATGCGGCGTTGTTGGTGGCGTTGGCCGAGTTGCAGCGGGAGGATGCCGATTCGTGCGTGGAGCTGCTACGCATGCTGGCCGCCGACGAACAGACCCATTCCTTCGTCTCGCCCCTGCAATGGTTCGCCGCACACGGCGGTGCTGCGGTGGGCGACGCGCACCGCGCAGACAGGATCTGGCCGGACGGCACGCGCATCGGCCCCTGGTGCGTGGACGGCATCATCGGTCTGGGCGGAATGGGCGTGGTCTATGCGGCGCATCGCGCGGATGGACTGTACGAACGCGAAGTCGCGCTGAAGACGATCCGCACCGAAATCATGTCGCCCGCGCTGCAGCAGGCGTTCGCCAAGGAGCGCAGCCATCTTGCGAAGCTGGACCATCCGTCGATCGTCGCGTTGCACGATGCGGGGGTTGCCGATGGCGGTCAGCCTTGGCTTGCGATGCAGCGCGTCCATGGCGATGCCATCGATCGCTGGTGCGACGCGCGCAGCGCCGATCTGCGTTCCCGCGTACGCCTGCTGATCGAAACCTGCGATGCGATCGCCTACGCGCATGCGCACGGCGTTCTGCACCAGGACATCAAGCCGTCGAATGTGCTGGTGACCGACGAGGGGCACGTGAAACTGCTCGATTTCGGCTTGTCGGCGATCGTCGCGCCCCAGGGCGATAGGGGGTTCGCGCGGATCGGCGTGAGTTCGGCCTATGCTGCGCCGGAGGTGTTCGAGGGCGCGCCGCCGAGCGTCGCCATCGATGTGTATGCGCTGGGTGTGGTGCTGTATCGGTTGTTGTGCGACGGTTGGCCGCGCATGCCGCGCACACTCACGGCGGTGCCCGATAGGCGCGATGACACGACGCACAGTCCCAGCTTGTTGGCGGTCAAGGCGACTCCCGCAACGGCCCTGGCGCGGGGCTTGCGCGATGCATATGCGCTCTCCAGCGCATTGAAAGGGGATATGGATGCGATCGCGCTGCGTTGCGTCAGCCTCGATCCGGTCGATCGCTATGCTTCGGTTTCGGACCTGCGCGCGGATCTGCTGGCATGGCTTGAGCGCAGACCGGTGGCTGCAAGTAACGGTGGCTGGTTGTATCGTGCGACCCGTTTCGTCCGGCGCAATGCCGTATCGGTGGTCGCTGCGGCGGCGCTGGCATTGGCGTTGACCAGCGGCGGCTGGATGGCGTTTCAACAACAGCAACGCGCGAAGCTTGAAGCGGAAAGCAGCGAGATACTCAGCAAGCTGTTCGAGAAATCACTTGGTGCAGCGACGCTGAGTACCTTGGGCGCTGCGCCGTTGAGCTCGCAAACGCTGTTGGAAGATGTGGAACAGCAATTGCGCGCTACGGCGGGCAACGATCGGCCGCAGCTTCTGGCCCGCGGTCTGTCTGCGCTTGCGCGCTCGTATCTGGTGAGAGCGGATTACAGGAGTGTGGAGCGATTGCTCAACGAATCGAAGAAACTTGGTGATCGCGATTCGCTGCAGATTGCAAGAAACAATGCGGTGCTGGCGCAGATGTTGAATGAGCGTGGCGATGCGGCAGGTGCCGAGCGTCTGGTAAGTGAGGGCTTGAAGATGATTCCGAAACGGAATGGGCCGGACGACGAAATGGCGCGTCTTGACCTTGAATTTCAGCACGCGAAGTCGCGTCTGACGCAGGGTGATCTTGAAGGGGCATTGGCCATACTTGACGAAGCAGATCGGTCGGCTGAAAAAATGGGCAAGAACGCAAAGCCGACGCGGGCGGTGTTGTTGCGCTTGCGAAGCTTGGTGAATGCTTCGATGGGGCGATTTGAAAAAGAGAGGGAGGATATTCAAGCGGCGCTTGCGTTGATAGACGGCCAGGATATGGCCACGCGCAATAGTGTTCAGATCGTGATTGCAATCAATCTTGCAAGAAGAGGGGAAATAGAAGAGGCGCATCTTCTTACCAGCGAAATACTGGTTCGGACCGAGAAGGAATACGGGCCTGCGCATGTGGAAACAGGCTTGGCATGGTTGGCTGCCGCAAAAACATGGTATGGCCTTAGAGATGTGCGTCGAACCGAAATTGCCTTGGATCGATCGGAATCGATTCTGACTGCGCAACTCGGGCCAAACGGAAGAACGATCGTGGATGTGATGACGCTACACGCCGCGCTTTCGAACAGCCAAGGCGACTTGGACAGCGCGATGAAATATATGCGCAGGGCGGTGGAAATTTCAGAGAAATCTTATGGCCCTCATTCCAATGCCACGTTTCTCAAGAAAGAATCCTTGGCAATGTTGATCAATAAGATGGCATCGAAGCAGTCTGGAGAGTTGAAGGCCACTTATTACCGTGAGGCGGAAGCGATTCTCTCGGATATCATCCGCAATGGCGAAAGTCGTGGTCTTCGTGTGGGATATGCACGTACAGAACGGGTGGCGCCGTTGCTTTTCCTGAATCGGATTGAGGAGGCGGAAAAGGAAGCCAGGATCGGACTTGATGAATCGTTTTCCAAGGACGGAGACAATGGCGAGGAATATCGGAATGCGTCAATCAGCATGATGCAGGTGAGGATCGCGCAGGGCCGCTTCGACGAAGCGATTGCGGTGCTTGGCCCGAGAAAAAAGCATTTGTCGCCGATCGATGAGGATCCAGAGGGGCACTACCAGCTTGAGGAGTTGATGTTGGACATCGAGATCGCGCGCGGAGATCCGAAGCGTGTTCGCAGCCAATACGTCAAGCTGAGGAAGATCGCTGAACGATACGGTTTCATGGATGAGATCAATGCCAAGACTGTTCCGGAAATTGGCATCGCTGATCGGCGATGACCGGAAATGAAAAAAGGGCGCCATCGGCGCCCTTCATTTTCATAGACACTGACTGCGTTCACTTCTTCGGCTTCCCCGCCTTGCGCCGCCCCTGCGCGGCGGCAGCATCCGGGATGCCCGAGGACTGCCAGGCGAGCGGGGCTTTGTCCGGGACCGCGATTTCCGGCAGGCCCTTGGCTTTCAATGCGGCGTTGGCCTTGGCCAGATCGCCATCGCGCAGGGCGGTGAAGTCGTTCTCCAGCGCGCCGAGCTGACGGTCGAGCACGCCGGTGTAAGCGATCAGCGTATCGGCGGGTTTGCCTTCGTAGCCGATCAGGCCGCCGTACAGGCCGTCCATGAATTCGCGCAGACGTTCTTCGCCGGTGATGGCGCCGCCTTCCTTGGTCGCGACTATCTGCTTGCGCATGGCGTCGGCGCGTTCGGACAACGCACCCAACTGGCGACGCAGCAGGTCGTCCTGCGGCAGTTTGCCGCCGATCGTGTCGGCGCCGCCGCGCACGGCCTGCAGCTTGGCGACGAGGTCGCTCATCCGCCCGAACATGCCGTGCACCTTCATGTTGGCGTCGAAGTTTTCCTTGCGGTCGGCGACGCTGTATTTGGCGCGGCGGTCCAGGCCGACGGTGATCGTGTCCTCGTAGACGCGGTCGCCCTTGGTCATGCGCACGGTGTAGGTGCCCGGCGGTACGCGTGGGCCCTGCAGGCTGTTGCCGGCGAGCGACGCAGCCGGCGGTACCATCGGCGGCTTGAGGCTCATCGACCAGTACACGCGGTTGAGGCCGCGACGCTTGCTGGTGGGCAGGGTGTCGATGAGCTTGCCGTTGGCGTCGAGCACTTCCAGCTTGAGCTTGCCGAACAGGTGACGGGTCTTCTGGTAGTAGGTGATGACCACATCGTTGGTCGCGCTCTGGCCGGCATAGGACGCATTGCCTTCCGACCAGCCTCCGAATGCGCGGAAGCGCTGCTGCTGCGGGCGTCCGGGCAGGAACACCGCTTCCTGCTGCAGCGTTTCGGCGGTCAGCGCACGCAGCGGGGTGAGGTCATCGATGATCCAGATGCCGCGGCCGTGGGTGGCCAGCACCAGATCGTGATCGCGCGGCTGCACCACCAGATCGCGCACCGCGACCGAGGGGAAGTCGCCGCCCTTGAACTGCGCCCAGTGGCCGCCGTCGTCGAGCGAGATCCACAAACCCAATTCCGTGCCGGCGTAGAGCAGGCCGCGCTTCACCGGGTCTTCGCGAAGCACATGCGCATAACCGCGCACAGTCTTGGGCTGCTGCGGCGTGGCCAATGCGGTCCACTTCGCACCGTAATCGCTGACCTTGTACAGCATCGGGCCCATCTCGCCGTTGGTGTGGCGGTCGAAGGCGACATAGGCGCTGCCGGCATCGTGCTGGCTGGCGTCGATGTAGGCGACCCACGAATTCGCCGGCACCTTGGCGCCGGAGACCACGTTCTTCCACGACTTGCCGCCGTCGCGGGTGACCTGCACGTTGCCGTCGTCGGTACCGACCCAGATCACCTTGCCGTCTTTCGGCGATTCGCTGATCGAATAGATGGTGGTGTGCATCTCGGCGGAGGAGTTGTCGACGGTGATGCCGCCGGAGAGTTCCTGCTGCTGTTTCTTCGGATCGTTGGTGGTCAGATCGGGCGAGATGCGCTCCCAGGTCTGGCCCTGGTTGCGGGTGCGGTACAGATACTGCGAACCCATGTAGAGAGTGCCCTTCTCGTTCGCCGAGAGGTGCAGCGGCGTGTTCCAGTTCCAGCGCAGTTTTTCGCCGTTTTCGCTGCGCGGCTGGATATCGCGCGAGTCCAGCGTGCGGCGGTTGATGCGGGCGAGATTGCCGCCCTGGTATTCGGCGTAGACGTAGTCGGGATCGACCGGATCGGAGAACACCCAGAAGCCGTCGCCGCCGTAGAGGTTTTCCCAGCGCGAATTGGTGATGCCGCCGGGATAGGAGGAATCGCCGACCCAGGAGCTGTTGTCCTGCAGGCCGCCGTAAACCTGATACGGGTCCTGATTGTCGACGCTCACGTGATAGAACTGCGAGATCGGCAGGTTGTTGCCCTTCCACCAGGTCTCTGCGCCGTCTTTCGAATACCAGATGCCGCCGTCGTCGCCGGCGATCACGTTTTTCGGGTCGGCCGGGTCGATCCACACATCGTGGAAATCGGCGTGCGCACCGCCGGTGCCGGCGAAGGTTTTGCCGCCGTCGAGGCTCTGGATCAGGCCGAGGTTGGGCTTGAACACGCGGTCGGCATTGGCCGGGTCGACGATGAGATTGGCGAAGTAGAACGGCCTCCAGACCATCATCTGGCTGTCGTCGCGGCGGTCCCAGGTCTTGCCGCCGTCGTCGGAGCGGAACAGCGCGCCCTTCACGCCTTCGACGAAAGCGTAGACCACGCTGGAATTCGACGGCGCCACCGCGACCGCGATGCGGCCGTAGGGTTTCGCCGGCAAGCCGCCGCCGGTCACCTCGTTCCAGGTCTTGCCGCCGTCGGCGGAGCGGTACAGACCGCTGCCCGAAGGCGCATCGGGGCCTTCGCCGCCGGAGCGGAAGGTCCAGCCCTTGCGCCGGAAATCCCACAGCGAAGCGAACATCACGTCCGGGTTCTTCGCATCCACGCTCATGCCGCCGCAGCCGGTGGAGGCGTTGCCGCCTTTCAGCACCTGCGTCCAGGTCTTGCCGCCGTCGGTGGTGCGATACACGCCGCGTACGGTCGAGTCGCTCCACAGCTTGCCGGTGACACAGGCCAACACGGTCTCGCCGTTGCGCGGATCGACGCTGAGTTTGACGATGCGTTCGGAATTGGGCAGGCCGACGTTCTTCCAGCTTTCGCCGCCGTCGGTGGAGCGGTAGACGCCGTCGCCGATCGACACCGAGTTGCGCGTCCACGCTTCGCCCGTGCCAACCCAGACGTGGTCGGGATTGTTCGGGTTCAGCGCGACCGCGCCGATCGACTGCACCGGCTGCTTGTCGAATTTCGGCCGGAAGGTGGTGCCGCCGTCGGTGGACTTCCACACGCCGCCGCTGGCGGCGCCCGCGTAGATGGTCAAGCTGCCGTCTTTGCGGCGGGCAGCGGCCAGCGCGGAGATGCGGCCGCTCATCGTGGCCGAGCCGATATTGCGGATGCCCAGCCCGGAGATGACGCCCTGGTCGGGCTGTGCTGCGGTTTCCTGCGCGTGCGTTGCAACGGAAATACCAGCGGCGAGCAGCGTGCCGATACTCAGGGTCAGGATTTTGATCGAGGGATGCATGACCGGCTCCGGCTCAGGGTTTTGCGGTGGGGAAGGCGAACTGCGCGGTGTCGATCGGCGCGTTCAGCGTGATCGAATCGATCTGCATCTGGCCCTGCTCCATCGGGAAGTAGACGCCGTCGACCTGCGCGTACTCGCCGAGGTCGCTGGTATTGACCTGTTCCTGGCCGCGCACGAACTGGTGGTCTTCGATGCGGATTTCCAGGAAATGATCGGGATCGAGAAACAGCACCTGGCTGTCGCCGTTCTTGAAGGTGACGCGCAATTTGTGCGCATCGGTGCCGTCGATGTCTTCGGTGCCGAGGTATTCCAGCGTGCTGCCCTTGGCTTTCCAGTCGAGCAGCGCGCCGCCGATATCGGCCGCACGGACCAGACCTTTCGCATCGTCATCGCTGGTTTTCTGCGGTTCGCGGCGGCCCTGGAACGGATTGATGGCCCAGGCCTGCTTGCCGTCCCAGGCGTTGATGGCGGTCAAGCCCTGCAGCGAGAACTCGAAGCGGCTCTTGTCCGGTGTGATGGCGTAGCTGGCGACCTGCGCCTCCATCCCGCCGTTGAAGCGCATCTTTCCGACCGCGTTGAGCGACTTGATCGCGCGCAGCTTGTCGGCGCCGCCGCGTGCCTGCAGGTTTTTCGCGACCAGCTCATCGGCGGTGGGCGGCGCGGCGACAGCGTCGGACGCGGGCAGGAACAGACCGGCAAGTCCGGCCATCAACACAAGACGAATCAACATGGGAGGTTCTCCGGAGCGCGATCGCGGGCAGAGCGCACGGTAGACCCTCCCGGTGCCGATGCTCAGGGCCGGAAGTCATGCCGCAGGTCTTATTGCGTTGCGGGAGGTGCTGCGCGCGCGATGCCGCCAAACGGCGACAGATGCATCGCGTCGCTGCGGCAGTCGTGCGTCGGCGATGGTTGTCGTAGCGGCGGTAGCCGCGATGGGGGCAGGCAGCGGACTGGAATGCGGTGTGGTTCGATTTGTGGGAAGTGCTTCAGTCCCGATGCCCCCGCTTTTGTAGGAGGGACTTCAGTCCCGAAGCTCTTGATCTTGCAGGAACGATGTAAGGCGCGACGTTCTTGCCCTTCATCACAACGCTGATTTTCCACAACCAAAGTGCCACGCATTCTGCGACGCTGAAGAAGATCAGTGAGAAGATCAGGAAATCCACAAATCGGAATATCCCTACATCCGACTTGGCGATTCCATTACATCAGGGGAATGGAAGATAGCGAGAAAGTGGGTGTCTCGGTCTTCTTGACACGATACGCGGATCGCGCAATCCCGTGTGTGGATGTGGATCCTGTCGGGTGTCGACGACGATGACCTTGTCCGGCGATACCTGCCACGCCGTCGGAAACGATCGAGGGAGCCGCAGCTCCCTCGAAAGAATTCATCGGACAGCGCGCGCCCGGATCAGGGAATCGGTCCCGTCGGGCAGGTGAACGTCGCGCTGCGCGACACGGTGCCATAGGCGTTGCCGACGGTGACGTTCACAGTGGGCCGTGAGCCTGTGGTGCAACCGCCGCTGTAGACATTGCCGGTCGAACCGCCCGGCCAACGGATCGTCGCTGGCGTCGCCGAGCTGTAAGCGATGTTGCACCAATACGTGCCGCCGCCGCTGTTGCCGTAGTCGGGACAGACGAAACTCGTGACGGTCGGCGCCACGCCCGGCATTTCCGGAATGAACAGCAGGCGATTGGGCGTACCCGCACCGGCATTGCTCACCACGTTCGGCGTCGCGGCGCCGATCAGCACGCTTGCCATCTGCGCCGGGGTCGTCGCCGGATAGATGTTGAGATAGCGCGCGATCGCACCGGCCACATGGGGCGCGGCCATCGACGTGCCCGAGTCCAGTATCGATGCGGTCGTGCTGGTGTGCCATGCCGATCGGATGTCGACGCCGGGCGCGAAAACGTCGATGCAGGGGCCGAATGCGGATCGCGACCAGCGCGTGTCGCTCTGGTTGCTGGCGGCGACCGTGATCACTGCGGGAACGCGACCGGGCGAAAACTGGCAGGCATCGACGCTCTGATTGCCGGCCGACACGACCAGCGTCACGCCGGAATTGATCAGGTTGGTCGCTGCGGTCTCCAGAGCGGGTACTACGTGGGTGGCGCCGACACTCATATTCGCTACGGCAGGGGAAATACGGTTTGCGGCGACCCAGTCCATCGCGGCGACCATGCTTGAGAACGCTGCCCCTCCGCTGCAACCAACGATTCGCACCGGATGCACGATTGCGTTCTTGGCTACGCCCCAGGTGGTGCCTGCGGCGATGCCCGCGACATGCGTGCCGTGGCCGTTGCAGTCGCTGGTGCTTGGATCAGGCACCAAGGTGATTGGATCAACCACGAAGCTAATGCCGTTGCCCATGCGCCCGGTGAATTCGGTGTGGCCGGTCAGCACGCCGCTATCGATGATGTAGATGTGCGGCCGGGTCACCACGTTTTCGTAGGTGTAGCTGTTGCTGAGCGGTAACGCGGCCTGGTCAATGCGATCCAGACCCCAGGGCGGCGCGAACTGCGTCGCGCTGGGTGAGGCCCAGCCGTCTTCCTGGATGTAGGCCACGCGCGGATCGGCCAGCAGCCTGGCGAGTGCGGCATCGTCGGCCTGAACGGCGAAACCGCGCAGTACATGATCGAAGCTTCGGATGACGGTGGCCCGATGCATGGCGGCGATGCCCTTGGCCGCGACCGACACGCGCGCAGTGCGGTTGCTTTCACCGACCAGACTCGCGGCGTTGTCCTTGAGCACGACGATGTACTGGCCTCGGATCGGCTTGGCGGTGGTGTGGAAGTCGCCCGCGAGTACGGGTGATACGGTTGCGATGCACAGCAGTCCAGCGCCGACCGCGATCGGCAGTCGTGAAATGCGAGGAGTCATGTTCGATCCTTGTTTGGAGTGCGGGATGTGTGGGATACGGTTCGAGCCGCGACGCGCGGATCGAACGCCAAGCATGCGGAAGGGGCGTCTCAGAAACTGCGATGCGTCTTGTGCTGCATGACGACGGCGCTTGAGGCCACCTGGTCGCCATGGCAGATGTCCCGGACCCTCAGCGCGACGAGATCACAGTCGCGAAGCTTGCTGTCGATGCCCAGGTTGAATCCCATGAGGGTCTCCCATCGAGTCGAGAGAAGATCAGGACATCCACAAATCGGAATATCCCTACATCCGACTTGGCGATTCCATTACATCAGGGGAATGGAAGATAGCGAGAAAGTGGGTGTCCCGGTCTTCTCATTTCAATTTCGATACGGAATAACGAAAGAGAAGCTTGGCGATCTGCGAAGAAAACAATAGCGATTGAAGAATTTGTGGGCGTCGATATCTCATCTCGCTCGGGATGCGTGTCGCAGAACCGATGACCTGCAACAATGGGTCAAACGGTTGCAACACCCCGTCAAACTGCTCATTGCCCCCAGCGTAATTCTGACATCGGAGACGGCAGCGGCCCGGGTGATACGTCATCGCGGAGCTCGGCACGCGCGGTCGCCGCTTGCGCAGCCTTCGTTCGCAAAAGAACTCGGGAAGCACGTCAGGATCGTAAACAGGGGTGGACAACATGAGCAGGGATGTGCTCGGAAAACTGCACCGAACAGGCATCAATTGCCGATCTGAGCAGGAGCGCACGGAAGATACGTTCGGTGCTTTGAAAGCATTCCGCGTCTACGAGAGCCCAGTGCCGCCCTCTCAGCAGGGCGGCGATCAGGCGCATCGTGCCCCCAACGCATTCGACGGCATCGGCGCTGCGGCGGAATGGTCGCCGTGTGTCGACGCCGCAAACGAATTTGACGTCGCGCCGCGCACGCACGCCACTACACACAGGTTGGGGCCGAGAAAACGGCTGAAGTTAATGGTCGAACGCGCGCAGGAGTGGATCGAGCGCAATGCCGCCGACGAGACGCTGTCAGTGACGAGAATGGCGTGCGCTTTGAACATGTCGCGAACCAGCCTGCATCGCAAGTTCGTGCTAGCCACCGGTCAGGCACCCGGCGAATTTATCCGTGACGTACGCCTGAAACTGGCACATCGCCTGCTCAGTGAAGGCGATTGCAATGTTTCGCAAGTGGCTTACGCAGTCGGCTTCGTCAGTCTCTCCGGGTTCAGTCGCGCGTACCGCGCGCGCTACGGCGCACCGCCATCCCATCTTCTGCAACAGAGCGACGCATAGCCGGACGCAACGCCGCGACAAGAAGTTGGAATGCTCGGAACAACGCGCGTCCCGCGTAAATTGCTCTCATACACATATGACGCGTCATACGTTCACTGTGCGCCCCGGGTGCCAAATTATTTTCTCTGGACACATCAATCACAGGAGTTATGAATCGTGAAAACGAGACCAAAGGTAAGGCGTCCGAAATTTTTACTGGATGACAGCGTGTTCGATGCGAGTGGAACCACCTCAGTGAGTTCGGTTCAGGAGTTGAATAACGCTATCTTTCAGCTCAATAGTTCAACTTTTCAGAGCGATACGGCAACAATCTTGATTGTTCCATCATCCATTTCCCTTAATGCACCGATCATGCCGATCAACAGCGCCCTGAAATTGATCACGATCATGCCGAGCACTGCCTCGCCTGCTACGTTAGACGGTGGCAACCAATATAGCGGTTTCGTCGTGCTGAGCGGCAACGTCCAGCTCACTAGCTTGACGCTCCAAAATATGTACGATTGTGGTGGCACTGGCTGCATGGGCGCCGGCGCTGGCCTCTTCGTTGCAAACTTGAGCAACACGTCCTACACCCAGAGTGGTGGCACTCCGAACGTCACGCTCACCAATGTGAGCTTCCTTGACAACACAGCCCAGGGAGGGTCGTCTGGCGCCTCCCCCGCCCAAGGCGGTGCGGGAGGAGGAAACGGAGCCGATATTGATGGTTCTGGCAGTGGCAACAGCGGTTCGAGCGGCGCGAACGGCAATTCGGGCCCCAATCCAAGCGGCGCGGACTTTGCGGGGCAGGCTGTGACGGCTGGCTATTTCGGTGTAGCCGGCGCAGGTGGTGCGGGAGGTAACGGCGGGGGCGGCGGCAGCGGAGGCAGCCAATGGTTTTGGAACAACATGGACGGCGGAAATGGCGGAAATGGCGGCCAAGGTAATATAGGCGGACTCAGTGGTTACGGCGGCGGCGGCGGAGCCGGCGGCGGCGGCGGCGGCGGCGGCGGCGGCGGCAGCGGCGGCGCGAACTGCTTTGACAGCGGCAGCGACGGCACTGGGGGGCAGGGAGGGTCGGGAGGTCTATGCGGCCTCACTGGTTTCGGTGGTGGTACTTTTTCGGTTACCGCTGCTGGCGCGGCGGGCGGGGGAAGCGGTGGTGGGCAAGGCGGCAGCGGCTCCGTCATGGGCGCCGGCGCCGGCTTCGGTGGCGGCGTATTTGCAATGGGCTCTGCATCGCTTAATTTCGCTGGCACCGGAGCAATCAGCGGCAACGGCGCGAACGCCGGCGCCAGCATGGGCGACTTTCCGGCCACAGGCGCTGGTAACGGAATCTTCCTGCAAGGCTCGGGCACACTGTATTTCCATGGTGAGCCAACAGACGTCTACACGGTTTCGGATCAAATATGCGACGAGGCGGGGGCTGTGGCACTATCTCTCACGTACCCAAGGTATGGTGGGCCGTGGAACAATGACGGTATAGGCCCTGACGGTCTTGCATTTGCTGGTGGCGACGGCGCATGGAGAGTCATCATCCAAAGCGACGGCACAGTGGAATTCTCTGGCAGTCAAGCCTTTTCCGGCAGCATCAAGATCTCCTCGGGCACGCTCGATCTGAGCGGAGCGACAAACATGACTGTGAGCGGCGTGAAGGTCGCCAATGGTGCCGCCTTGACCGTTCGGCCGGAAACGGCCGTGAGCTTGCCGTTAGGCAAACTCACCGTCGAAGGTGACTTAAACGTCAACGACTTCACTGCTCTCACGGCGAGCTCGGCGGAAATCAAAGACAATGCCAGTATCAATTTCACGAATACAGGCTCTAGTGGGTCCGTGTCCGTTACGATTCTCACATGCCCTTCCGGGATTACCTGCGACCTGAGCAAAATCAGTGTTTCGCCTACGGGCTTTGCTCTGGCGCTCAACGAGCAGACGACAGCCCTGACATTGACTGGTACGACGAGCTAGCGTAGTGCTTCAGAAATAGCGAGCTCTCGTGTTTCAGCAAAACCACAGTTTTGCCTGTGTTTTTTTGACTTAGCGAATTCTTCGAAAAGGGTGAAGTACTGCACTAGTGTGGCGCTTCATCCTGCCTGAACCATTTTGAGTGCAGTGCGCCCGCACATCACTTTCTGCGGGATCTACATGTCCTTCACGGCACTGAAGAATGGCGTGAGGCTGTCGTTGTACGAAGCGATGCATTGATCGGTGGTATGCCTCAACTCAGCCGCGCTCCGAAACACCCGCAGCGCAGCCGATCAACGGCGATGCTACGAAATAATCGCTCGACCATGCTCAGTCATGATCCCGATGTCGGCGTGATGTGCGCACGGAGCCCGGGTGTCTATTCATCCAGGATTTGATCCATGGGCGCCTTATCGTTGCATAGTCGCCACAGATTAAATGTCGCCGCGGCGGCGTAAACCTTGAACACTATTTCGCGAGAATGATCGAAATCAATCCAAAACCACCGCGTTTTGTCAAATATCATGCCGCCGGACCAACAATACATGAATGCCACGGCGTAGAGCGACGATATCGAAAATCAAGCCTCATAAAGCGCAAACTTTATTTTTCTACTCATGGAGCACACTGTGAATCTCGCAGGAATTAATGAAAAACGCATTATTCAACCGCTCATCTACAACACCAGTTCGAGCGGAAATCCAACGCAGTATGGAATCTCGATTATCCGTTATCAGATCACGCGGCGGCAAGATCTGTGCAATCTCTTGAATACATTTTCTTATCTTGTTCAATGCACGCAGCGAATAGTGATTCCCAACCAGACACCCTATGAGCCAGGCGGGCAGAATGTCACCGGTTTTTCGAACTATCCTGCGTTCGTTAGTTGCAGTATCAGTCTAAATTTTCCTGGAAGTAACTCCGCTATCGGTGAATTGTTATCTTATGCACCGAGAACAATCAACTCGTCAGTCGTCACCGCAGGCAGCAACAACAATGAACAAGGCAGCTCCAGTTCGAATCAAATTGCAACCGGCTCTTCGACATCTCAAACAAACTCATTCGGAGTCTCCTTGTCACTTGGTGATTTCGGCGATATTCCGACGGGAGGAGTAAGTTTCGATTACGGGCATACATGGGGTTCGGAAAATTCTCGATCAACATCTAAAGGTAACGATTCCACTACGGGAAGCCAACGCTCTCACACTGACTCCATGTCGGTGAAGGACTGGGCCTGTTACACCTCTCTTGATCAAAGCAATAGTTCAATCACTTGGAACTGGGCACAGGAGTTTCCATGGGACATCATTAAATTCAGGAATAATGCAGGGGCCGAAAACATTACTCTGCCGAATTATGTCGAAAACCTGTTAACCGACGGCACACAGGCGTTTCCGCCGAGCCAACTTTCGCAGTTCGGCATCGACTTCGTTATGAAGGCGACCTGGATCGTCGAGGGTAATACGCAAATCACTGCGAATCACGTTTTCGATTATTTTACAGCTACACACAATTTAGATACAGGAACCAATAACGATAACTACATCTGGGCGAATATAGATAACATGGAATCTCTGCCATTTCCGGGTTTCGAAATTGATCTATGCTTGTACGGACTTGATCCAATCTTGAATTTCGGACCAGATCGCAACGCAATCGTCGGTTTTGTCTCGCGGAACTTCATGCAGCCTGCGGCTCCTGTTTCGCAGGAAAATGACGTGATCGCAGGGCCGAGCAAGTTCCTGATTGTCTCGTCCGCCAACAATCTGATGATTCAGGATATCACCGCGTATTCTGGCAATTTGACAAGCAGTGATGTGGGCGCTGGATTCACGGCTACCGCGACCGAATTAACGGCGATGTTGACCCCCAATTGTACGTCACTGGAGATGCAAATATTTTTTAAGATAATCGATGTCGAAGAAAACTACAGACTATACCTCAAGCATTGGAAGACCGGCACTACCGGGGTCTTGCTGACCATCACAATCAATGGCGACAGTACCAACACAATTTGCAGATATGTCGACGCCCTAGAGGCGGAAGGCGGCGACGACAATTTGTCGGTGGTCTCTCTGCGAAACCTGAGTTTTGGTTCGGTCGACTATCACGACTATCTGCAACTTGGAGTCAATCAAATCACAATTGCGTTGACGCCAATCGGCGGCAATCCAGTAGATTGCGGCTATCAGATCAGGGCGGTTTCCATTGAGAGATAGAAGGGAGATGGACCATGCCGGGTCAAGCTGGGAAAAAACGAACTATAGGTAATATTGAATCAGATAACACGCTGACCGCAGCGCAGAGAAAATGGCTCGGATTCAGGTCGTTTGCGCATTTGGACAAAAAAATATCATTCAGGTATCCATCCAATCCAACGAAGCACGGTTACGACACGGGTTACCACGAGTCCGCAGTAACAACCGATACGTTTAATTTCCTCCGGAATGCAAAGCAGCACAATAATGAAACTCACCAGTTGCCGAGTAGTGCACCGGTAAATTCATTCTTTGGACAGTATGTCGATAAGACTGTCAATAGCACTGCTCTCGAATGGACGCTTAGGAATGCGGACGGCTTTCGAACCGATACCGCGCAAACGATCCTCTCTCTAGGTGATGGAACGGCGGCTGCGCACTCGGGTTCCGGGCTCGATCTTAAGGGGCAAGCGGAAGCGCATAACCTGTTGCGTGCGAAAATTATGGAATTATTGTTCTTGAATCCCAAAAATGTCTCCGGATTCACCGAAAGAGCGCTGATCACGATATTCGCCTCGATGACCGTGACATTAATGGCTCCGGGCGAGGTTGCACGTTCTATCAGTGGAGGAACGAACTCGCTTAAAGCAGGCAACCATGCGAAGGGAAACTGGGAAATAAACCGTAACGAAGCCAAACGCAGAGTCGAAGAAATGTATGAACATCTGATGTCGGATGAAAAAAAATTTGTCAATCTCCATGCGAACAATTTCATGCACAGTATCCAGGGTGCGAACGTTAAGCAGCCACGTCATGTGAGGCCTTCGAGGGCGACTTCGCCCGAAAGATGTACAACGCAGAAGGTGTCTGGCGAGGTTGCCGGCGGATCATATATCAGCGGCGCCACCACGGAGCAAGCCATGACGCAAATGCCCACGTCGTTGAGAGCCCAAGCGTTGTGGTCCACTCGGCCATTACGAGCCTTGCGGTGACATTGACTCAAGAGGGCAATTGCGAACAAGATCCGGGACAGCCACTTTTCTTCCCAGCGAGTAGCCCAGGTAAGGTCGCAGACCGCACCCGGGGCTTGTGATCTCAAACCATGATGGATGCTTCGCAGCTTGCGTTTTCCCGGGTGCGCGCTAAGCGCTTACCCGGGCTACGAAAAGCCTGCTCGCAGTTGGTTGCGCAATGCTCGGTTCTTGCCGAAGTCGCGATCGATGGAGAGCGGTGCGCCAAGGCAGCACCCTATCTGTGAAGTGGGCAGTTGGTGTGAGTTCGGCGATCGCACTTGTGCGGAAAAGATCCGTGGTGGCTGCCATTCGGCGTGCTTGAGCACGCCCTACGCTCAATCGTCAACCTTCAGCATCCCGCAACCACACCGGCCCCGGCAACTCGCGCACACCACGACGCAGGGTTTCGTTCCATTCGCGGCGGATGGTCTGCAGGTACGGGTCGTCTTCGACCAGACGCTGGCGCAGGTTGGCGGTGAAGCTGTCGCGGCGGTACAGCAGCAGGTCCAGCGGCGGGCCGACCGAGAGGTTGGAGCGCATCGTCGAGTCGAACGAGACCAGCACGCATTTGCAGGCTTCGCTCAGCGAGGTCTGCGGGGTGATGACGCGGTCGAGGATGGGTTTGCCGAATTTGCTTTCGCCGGTCTGGAAGTAGGGCATCTCCGGCGAGCTTTCGATGAAGTTGCCTTCCGAATACACCAGGAACAGGCGCGGGGCTTCGCCGCGGATCTGGCCGCCGACGATGAAGCTGCCGTTGGGGTCGATGCCGCTGTCGCGCAGATAGGCGTCATCGCGCTTGCGGATCTCGCGCAGCGCGTCGCCGACCAGCTGCGCCACTTCGAACATCGACGTGGACTTGCCGATACCCGGCCGGCCGCCGTCCAGCGTTGAGCGCTGGTCGATGAGGTTCAGTGCGTTCTGGGTCAGCGACAGGTTGCCGGCCGACAGCGCGGCGACCACGTATTCGCCTTCGGAGACGAACAGCCGCATTTTGCCGGTGCGGCGGATGTCGTCGACACCGGCATTGGTGCGCGAGTCGGAGGCCAGAATGAGGCCGTGGTCGAGATTCAAGCCGATGCAATACGTCATTGAGGAAACAGAGCCCGCGCGGATGCAGCGCCGATTTTGCCCTTACCGGCGCAGTGGTGTGAAGCGGATCAGGCCAAGATCTGCGCCTGGAATTGAGGTTGCGATGGTGGCCGGGACACTGCCTTGGGCGGTGGCCGCGTCGCGGTGGTGTCTGCGGCGGTCATGAATTGCCGATGGATCGCATTGCCCAGACGGTCCAATCGCTCCATCGCGTTCTGCAGCCAGGGCTCCAGACCGTCGGCGATGATTTCGTCGATTCGAGCATAGCGCGTATGCGCCGACAGCGCGCCGGCCTTGCGCACCACTTCCAGCGTCTGCCCGCCCGCCAGCGTGCTCAGCACCTGATGCAGCTGATGGGTGCATGTCTGCAGCGAGCGTGGGTTGGCGTCGTGCAGCAGCATCACTTCGGCGACCCCGGCCGGGGTGACCGTCTGCCGATGCAGGCGACGATAGGTTTCGAATGCCGATAAAGACTGCAGCAGTGCGCTCCACTGGAAGTATTCGACGGTATCGCGCGCTTCGCCGCTTTCGGGCAGATCGCCGTCGCTGCCGACTACATCGAGCAGGCGGATCGCCCACTCGGCGCGTTCGATGAACACGCCCAACTGCATGAACTGATAGCCCTCGCCGCGCCCCAGCGTGCCGATGGTGACGCCGCGGAACGATGCCGAGCGGCTCTTCACCCGTTCGAGGATATTGCTGAGCCCTTCGCGGCCGATGCTGGCGGTGCCGAGTCCGCGCATCTCCAGCCACGAGGCGTTGAGGTCTTCGTACATTTCCGAAGTGATCGCGACCCGCTGCGCGCGTGCGGACTCGCGCGCGGCGCGCAGGCAGCTGAGGATCGACGAGGGATTGTCCGGCGACAGCAGCAGATGATCGAGCACGCTGTCGGCGTCGATCGTGCCGTAACGCTTCAGGCAGGTGTCGACCGCGCCCAGCGCATCGAGCGCGCGTCGCCACGGCGCGGCTTCCGCTTTGCCGCGATCCAGCCGCTCGGGCAGCATCGCGATGCGGGTGGTGATGTCGATCAGGCGCGCGGTGTTCTCCGCGCGTTCCATGTGTCGCGACACCCAGTACAGATCATTGGCGGTTCTGCACAGCATGCGGTCAGCTCTCCAACACCCAGGTGTCCTTGGTCCCGCCGCCCTGCGACGAATTCACCACCAGCGAGCCCTCGCGCAGCGCGACCCGCGTCAGCCCGCCCGGCATCGCCTGGATGCGTTTGCCCGACAAGACATAGGGGCGCAGATCGATATGCCGCGGTGCGAGTCCGCTCTCGACGAACGTGGGGCAGGTGGACAGCGACAGCGTCGGCTGGGCGATGTAATTCGAGGGGTTGGCGAGGATGCGCAGGCGGAAGTCTTCGATCTCGGCCTTGGTCGACGCGGGACCGACCAGCATGCCGTAGCCGCCGGCGCCGTGCACTTCCTTCACCACCAGCTCGGGCAGGTGGTCCAGCACGTAGCGCAGGTCGTCTTCTTTCCGCAGCTGCCAGGTGGGTACGTTGTGCAGGATGGGCTCTTCGCTGAGATAGAAGCGGATCATCTCCGGCACGTACGGATACACCGACTTGTCGTCGCCGACGCCGGTGCCCGGCGCGTTCGCCAGGGTCACACGGCCGGCGCGATAGGCGCCGAACAGTCCCGGTACGCCGAGCATCGATTCGGGCCGGAACGCCGTGGGGTCCAGGTAGTCGTCGTTGATCCGCCGGTAGATCACATGCACCCGCTGCGGGCCGCGGGTGGTGCGCGCAAAGACGGTGTCGTCGCGCACGAACAGATCGGCGCCTTCCACCAGCTCGACGCCCATCTGCTGGGCGAGGAAGGCGTGTTCGAAATATGCGGAATTTGCCGAACCCGGGGTCAGCACCGCGACCACCGGGTCGTCGATGCCTTCCGGTGCGGCCTCGCGCAATGTGCTGAGCAATGCATCGGGATAGCGTTCGACCGGCGCGATCTGCTGGCGCGCGAACAGCTCGGGAATCAGCCGCGCCATCATCCGCCGGTTTTCAAGCATGTACGACACGCCCGACGGCACCCGCAGATTGTCTTCGAGCACGTAGTACTCGCCGTCGCCGGCGCGGACCAGATCGATCCCGGAGATATGCGAATACACGCCGCCCGGCACGTGCAGGCCGCGCATCTCGTTGCGGTATTCGGCGTTGCCCAGCACCAGGTCGGTGGGCACGCGGCCGTCGTGCAGGATCCGCTGCTCGCCGTAGACATCGCCCAGAAACAGATTCAGCGCGTGCACGCGCTGGCGCAGCCCGGCTTCCAGCATCCGCCATTCGGCGGCGGGCACGATCCGCGGCACCATGTCGAAGGGAATCAGCCGCTCGTTCCCGGAATCCTCGCCGTAGACGGAGAAGGTGATGCCGACCCGGTGGAAGGCGATCTCGGCCTCGCGGCGCTTGTTCTGGATCACCGGCTCGGAGGTATTGCGCAGCCATTCGTCGAAGACGCGGTAATGCGGGCGTGGCCCGCCAGCGTCGTCGTGCATCTCGTCGAATCTTTGCGTCATGCAGCGATCCTGGCTATTGCTGGCGAATGGGGGTTGGCCCTTTGTCCATTGAATAGCACGCAGCGGGCGGCTTGCCTAGATGTTGCGGTGCGTCAATCCGCGCCTCGTCGCTGGCGGGGTGTTCGCTATGCTGGCTTCCCCGTCGCCGACCGCTCCGTCATGCGCGCCGAAGCCGCCTCCCCGATGTTTCCATGTGCCTGATCGCGCTCGCCTGGCGGGCGCATCCGCGTTACCGGCTGATCCTCGCGGCGAATCGCGACGAATTCCACGCGCGGCCTACGCTGCCGCTGGCGCATTGGGACGATGCGCCCGGCATCGTCGGCGGCCGCGACGCCCAGCACGGTGGGAGCTGGCTCGCCATGCGCGGCCGACGGCTGGCTGCGGTCACCAATGTGCGACACCTGCCCGAGCAGGCAGGCCGCTCGCGCGGCGAGCTGGTCGCGGACTTCGTGCGCAGCGACGCCGACACGACTGCCGCGCTGCACGCGCTTGCGACCGCCGATGCGCAGTACCGTCTCTTCAATCTGCTGGCGCACGACGGCGACACGCTCGCATTCGCAACCAACCGCGTCGACGAAGACAGCGCACACCGCATCGCAATGCGTACCTTGACCCCCGGCATCCACGGCGTCTCCAACGGCGCGCTCGATGCGCCGTGGCCGAAAACCGAAACGCTGATGACGCGGCTGGAGGCGTGGTGCTCAAGCTCCGCTGCGAAGCCGTCGGCAGGCACCATGCCGGATCTTGAACCGCTGTTCGCCGCGCTCGCCGATACCGTCATCGCCGCCGATGCGCGTCTGCCGGACACCGGCATCGGCCTGGAACGCGAACGTTTCCTGTCGCCCGCGTTCATCGCGCATGCGACGTACGGTACGCGGGCGAGCACCGTGGTGCTGATCGCGGAGGATCATGCCCAGATCGTCGAGCGGCGGTTCGGGGCCGAAGGCGCAGCGCTGGGAACGACCCGCATGCGGATGGCGCTGGCGGAGTGATACGGGCCGGGGCGACGATCGAGCGGGCCCTTCGGGGTGGAATCGATGATGGCGGTATAGTGAAAAACGCGGCAGAACCTTCGGGTTTCCGGTCATGATCCAGACAATGCTGCGATTCCGCCGGGGAGCGATATGGCTGCTGCTGTCGAAATACCTGTTTGGCTTCTGCTGATCCTGGTCGCGGCCAGTGCGTACGCTGTGCTGGACAGCATCTTCCTGCCCGGTGCCCGATGGTTCGTCAGGCGGCGATTGAATCGCGCCATCGAGCGCATCAACAGCAGTCTGCGCATTCAGATCCGGCCCTTCCAGCGCACCCGGCGACAGGTGCTGATCGACCGGCTGAGCTACGACCCCCAGGTCATCGCGGAGATCGAGAAACAGGCCGCAGATACGGACGCGCCAAGGGGCGTGCTGCAGAAGAAAGTGCGGACTTATGCCCGCGAAATCGTGCCCTCGTTCAACGCCTACATGTACTACCGCCTCGGCTACTGGCTGGCCCGGCAGATCTCGCGTTTCATCTATCGGGTGAAGGTCGGCGCGGCGGATATCGAGACGCTCCGCCAGATCGACCCGCAGTCCACCGTGGTGTTCGTGATGAACCATCGTAGCAACATGGACTATCTGCTGGTCACCTACCTGGCGGCCAATCAGGCCACGCTGTCCTACGCGGTCGGCGAATGGGCGCGGGTGCTGCCGTTGAATCTGGTGGTCAAGGGCCTCGGTGGGTACTTCGTGCGGCGGGACTCCAACAACCCGCTGTATCGCAAGGTGCTCGAACGCTACATCCACATGTCCACCCTCGAAGGCGTCTGCCAGGCGGTGTATCTGGAAGGCGGCCTGAGCCGCGACGGCAATGTCGGCCGGCCGAAACTCGGCTTCCTCGATTACATGCTGCGTTCGTTCGATGTCGAGACCGACCGCGACATCGTCTTCATCCCGATCGGCATCAATTACGACCACGTGCTCGAAGACCTGAACATGCTGGCCTGGACCGATCCGCACAGCAAACGCAAAGGCATCGGCTTCCACCTGCGCAACGTGCTGCGATTTCTCCGCTTCAATCTGTTCGCCGGTGGCGACGCACGGTTCCGGCGCAACGGCTACGCCAGCGTGAACTTCGGCATTCCCGTGTCCGCGAAGCGATTTTCAGCCGCGAATCTCATCCAGTTCAAACGTCTGTCGAAGGAACAGCGTTTCGAGCAGGTGGCCGCGCTCGCCGACGCATTGATGGACGGAATACGTCATGTCATCCCGATCCTGCCGGTGCCGCTGATCGCGACCGTGTTCGTCCGCAATCCACAGACCGGACTGCGTTCCGTCGATCTGATCGTCGAAGTCGACCGCCTGATCGACGAACTGGTCCACGGCGGCGCACCCATGCGCGAAGAAGAGAAGCCGCGCAACTCGACTTTGCTGCAAAGTCTGCAGCTGTTGCAGCGGCGGGGCGTTTTGATCGAGGACGACGATCGGTATTTCGCGGGGCCGGATTCCATGGCGTTGCTGAACTATTACGCCAACTCCATTGCGCATTGGCTGCAGCCGCTGTGGACTGCAGATGGTGATGCATCGAGTGCGCTGCGGCAATGACTGTGCTTTACTTCAATCCCCGCTCGCGGGCTGCACCTGATTCCGGACGCTGAAGCTCAAGAATGATCATCCTGGACACAGATAGGCAGGCGGATTCGGTGGAATCCGTCACCCGGTTGCTGGTGGATGCACAGGCCGGGAACAACGATGCGTGGAATCGCATCTACTCGGCGCTTTATGACGAGTTGCACCGCATCGCGCGGTCGCAGATCCGGCAGAAAACGCAGGGTCGCGTGTCCGCGACGTCGCTGGTCAGCGAGAGCTGGCTGAAGCTGGCCAATGCGAAGTTCAGCGCCGAGAACCGCAGGCACTTCGTTGCCATGGTCGCCCGGGCGATGCGCTTTGTTCTGGTCGACGAGACCCGCAAGCAGATGTCCGAAAAACGTTCGGGTGGGGTGCAGATGCTCTCGCTGGACGACGACATGGATGTCGGGTGCGATGACGACCTGGTGGAAGTCATCGCAATGGATTCGGCGTTGACCCAGTTGCAGCGTCTGGACGCACGTCTGGCCGGTCTGGTCGAGATGCGTTACTTCGGCGGTCTGGACGAGGCGGAAATCGCTGCGGCATTGGGCGTCACCGACCGCACGCTGAGACGTGACTGGCGTAAAGCGCGTGCATTCCTGCTGATGAAGTTGGGCGACCGGGTGCGCCGGATGCCATAGTCGACAGGGCTCCGACAAACGCTGCGATGGCGCTGTGTACGCGTATGGGAATGCAAGCAGGACGCAATCGATGACAAGGCAGTCCCGACAACACCGCATGCCCGGGCATGCGTGACCGATAGGGCTGTGATTGCCGATGAAAATGGATGAGGCCGCCGGCAGGGCGCTGACGCTCTTCGACCACTATGCCGAGATGCCGCATGCGGCCTTGTCGAAGGCGCTATCGGATCTGCAGCGAGAGGATGCCGTTGTCTGCGAGGTGCTGATGCGCCTGCTCGCGGCCGACCAGCAGACCCATTCCTTCGCCTCGCCGCTGCATGTGTTCGCCGCTCAAGCCAGCGTTGAACAGAACGACGCCATGCCGGGAACCTCGCAGGCGGCCGATCGTATCTGGCCTGATGGGACGCGCCTGGGGCCGTGGCGGGTGGACGGTATCATCGGATTCGGCGGAATGGGCGTGATCTACGCGGCCCATCGTGCGGATGGATTTTACGAGCGCGAAGTCGCACTGAAGACGATTCGCGCCGA
>JBIITV010000170.1:0-8840 GCA_044340325.1 Lysobacteraceae bacterium | reverse complement strand
AGATCATGTCGCCTGCGCTGCAGCAGGCATTCGCCAAAGAACGCAGCCCTCTCGCGAAGCTGGAACATCCGTCGATTGTCGCTCTGCACGATGCGGGCATCACCGACGACGGCCTGCCCTGGCTGGCGATGCAGCGCGTGCACGGCGATGCGATCGATCAATGGTGCGATATGCGCAGCGCGGATCTGCGTGCCAGGGTGAGACTGCTGGTCGATGCCTGCGATGCGATCAGCTATGCGCATGCGCATGGCGTGCTGCATCAGGACATCAAGCCATCGAATCTACTGGTCACTGACGAAGGGCGGGTGAAGTTGCTGGATTTCGGACTCTCTGCCGTGCTCACCAAGAACGGAGACAGTGGTTACATCAGGATCGGCATCAGTTCCACCTATGCGGCCAACGAAGTGTTCGAAGGTGCCCCACCGAGCGTCGCCATCGATGTCTATGCGCTTGGCGTGATCCTGTACCGGCTGCTGTGCGATGCGTGGCCGCGCGCCCAACGATCGATGCTGTCGCTGCCGTCGTCGCCTTCCACCGCAGTTGCTGCGCCGAGCGTGCTGGCGATGCGCGCCACGTGCGAGACGGCGAATGCGCGCGGTCTGCGCGACACACGCGCGCTGTCGGGCGCGCTGCGCGGCGATCTGGATCAGATCGCGATGCGTTGCGTTCACGACGATCCGGTCGAACGCTACCCTTCAGTCGCGGATCTGCGTGCCGATCTTCGGGCATGGCTGGAGCACCGGCCGGTAGAAGCCGCGCGCGGCAGCTGGCTGTATCGCTCGGCCCGTTTCGTACGCCGAAACACCGTCGCTGTCGCCGCCGTCGCGCTGGTGGCGATCGGGTCGACGACATCGGGCCTGATGGCATGGCAGCAACGGCAACGCGCCCACCTCGAAGCGGAAAACACCAAGGCCTTGAGCCATCTCTTCGAGGACTCCATCGTCGAGGCGACGCTCAATGCGCTTGGCAGCGCGCCGGCCAACACGCAGACGCTGCTGGACGATGCCGAGCGACGTCTGCGATCGGTGGCCGGCGACGATCGACCGGTCTTCCTCGCCCGCGGCCTCACCACGCTGGCGCACGCGCATCAGACGCGTTCGGACTACGCCCGGGCCGAACGGTTGTTGGTCGAATCCAAGGGGATGGGCGGCGACGACCCGCTGCAGACGGCGCGCAACGACGCCGCGTTGGCGAATGTATTCAACAAAGATGCGAGGTTGGCCGATGCCCAGCGGGTGGCGAGGGAGGGGCTGGCGATCCTGCCGCAGCTGGATGGGGTGGAAGACGATATGGTCCGCACCGAGCTTCAATTCCAGCTGGCGCGGTCGCTCTGGCTGGCAGACGATGCAAAGAACGCGCTTCCGATCCTGGACGAAGCGCTGCGCACCGCAAGGCAGATCGGTGTGTTTGCGCGCTCGAGGCAGGCGTCGCTGCTGCGGCAACGCGCGACCGTACTGGCGCACTTCGGTCGTGTCGATGAGGCGGAGCAGGATCTGCGCGAAGCGCTTGCCAATGTCGACGCCGGCAGTCTTGTTCTGCTGAATCAGGTGCGGGAAACCCTGGCGCTGATGCTTGCAGGCAAAGGCGACGTGAAAGGTGGGCAGCGTCTGGCTGCCGTCGCGCTGATGGATAGCGTCAAGGTGCTGGGCCCGTCGCACGCCGAAACCGGGCGCGCATGGTTGACGATGGCCAAAACCTGGGAGCAGGGCAGAGCCGATCCGCGCAGGGCCGATATCGCATTGAGACAATCGGAAGACATCCTTGTCCGAAAGTTGGGTGCGGAGCATTCGATGCTGCTGGAAGTCTATGCGTTGCGACATGCGCTTGCGCTGAGGAATGGCGCGCAGCAAGAGGGAGTGGCCTATGCGCGTCGCGCGGTGGACGTTGCGATGCGATCCTACGGCTGCTGCAGGGATGCGACCTTGCGTCGCAAGCACGATCTTGCGATGGCGTTGATCGTGCTCGCACACCGCAGCGAGGACAAGGCGCGCGAAGCCGGCTACCGTGAAGCCGAGTCTCTGCTCCTCGATGTGATCCGCGATGGGGGATCAAAAGGGCTGAATGTGGGCTACGCGCATACCGCGCGTATTCATGCGCTTCTGTACTTCGGAAATATTGTTGAAGCGGAACAGCAGGCGCAGATCGGGCTCGACATTGCAGCGCGGGAATCCAAGGCAGACGACGTTGCCATGGAAGGCGCGGTGTTCGCCATGGCACGCGTGCGGATTGCACAGCATCGTTACGACGATGCGGTCGCGCTGGCGGCGTCTGCAAGACAGCGCCTGCCGCCAATGGAAGACGACCCGTATCGACACTATCGTCTCCACGATCTGATGCTCGACATCGAAACTGCGGGTGGCGATCCGGTGCGGATTCGCGATCAGTTCCGGAGGCTGCGATCCATTGCCGAGCGCTACGGATTCATGGGCGCGCTCAGCGCTGACGGGCGCACAGGCGATCGCACGGGTGATCGCACAGGTGATCGCACAGTTGATAGTGCGGATATGCGGAAAGTATGGTCCGCACGCACTGCCTGAAAAGCGAAAGGCGCCTTGCGGCGCCTTTCGTGTCCACGCATCGCGATGTGCTGAGACTTACTTGATGCCAGCCGCCTTGCGCAGATCCTCGGCCTTGTCGGTTTTTTCCCACGAGAACGCGGTGGCGGTGTGCTGCTTGCCGGCGCCGTCGGTGTAGGTGACTTCCTTCGGCTTGCGGCCGAAGTGGCCGTAGGCGGCGGTGGCCTGGTAGACCGGGTGGATCAGGTCGAGCATCTTGACGATGCCGTACGGACGCAGGTCGAAGTGCGCGCGGATCAGTTTTTCGATCTTGTCGTCGGGCAGCTTGCCGGTGCCGAAGGTGGTGACCGAGATGCTGGTGGGTTCGGCCACGCCGATCGCGTAGCTGACCTGCACTTCGCAGCGGTCGGCCAGGCCGGCAGCGACGATGTTCTTGGCGACGTAACGCGCGGCGTACGCGGCCGAGCGGTCGACCTTGGACGGGTCCTTGCCGGAGAACGCGCCGCCGCCGTGACGGGCCATGCCGCCGTAGGTGTCGACGATGATCTTGCGGCCGGTCAGGCCGCAGTCGCCCACCGGGCCGCCGATCACGAAGATGCCGGTCGGGTTGATGTGCACCTTGTTCTTCGGCAGCGTTTCCAGCCACTTCTTCGGCAGCACCGGCTTGAGGATGGTCTCGTACACGCCTTCGACCAGATCCTTGTGCTTGATGCCCGGGTCGTGCTGTGTGGACAGGACCACGGCGTCGAGGCCGACGACCTGGTGCTGGTTGTCGTAGCGCAGGGTGACCTGCGACTTGGCGTCGGGGCGCAGCCATTTCAGCTTGCCGTTCTTGCGGACCTTGGCCTGCTGCTCGACCAGGCGGTGCGAGTAGTAGATCGGCGCCGGCATGAATTCCGGGGCTTCGTTGCAGGCATAACCGAACATCAGGCCTTGGTCGCCTGCGCCCTGTTCTTCGGGCTTCTTGGCTTTTTTGCTGGTGCCGTCGACGCCTGCGGCGATATCCGGCGACTGCTTGCCGAGCATGTTGATGATGGCGCAGGTGTGGCCGTCGAAGCCGACATCGGAATTGTTGTAGCCGATGTCGTTGATGACCTTGCGCGCGAGCGATTCGATATCGACCCAGGCGCTGGTGGTGACTTCGCCGGCGACGATGGCCGCACCGGTCTTCACCATGGTTTCGCAGGCGACGCGCGCGCGCTTGTCCTGGGCCAGGATGGCGTCGAGCACGGCGTCTGAAATCTGGTCCGCCATTTTGTCCGGATGGCCTTCGGACACGGACTCGGAGGTGAAGAGGTAGCTGGACATCGACGGTCTTCCTTTGTATGGATGGATTCATCCCTTGATCGGGATGAAAAGATGGGTGCGCATGATACACCCGGTCAAACAGCGGTGCATGACCGCCGCCCGGGACGGGAAGTGTCACGCAATCGCCGCAGCGGCGCCATCGCAGTGTCGCGAACCGTGGGCAGGCTGGCGGCCAACTCCGGCCGACCACGATGCCTTGCCCATGCGCCCGCTTGAACAACAACTGGAACGACACTACCCGCAGTGGTTTTCCGGCCGCCGCGCCAGCCTGACCCGGCCGCTGCTGCGGACCCTGGGCCGCTGGTCGCGCTTCGACGAGATCGGGGAGTTCCTGGCGGAGAACGGCAACCGGCGCGATTTCGAGTTCGTCGCCGCCGCATTGGGGTTCCTGCAGGCCGACTATCGCGTCGACCCGAAGGCGCTGGCATCGATCCCGGCCTCCGGGCGGTTGCTGATCGTCGCCAACCACCCGTCGGGCGCGCTGGATGCGCTGGCGCTGCTCGACGCCGTCGGCCGGGTGCGCCGTGACGTGAAGATCGTCGCCAACGATGTGCTGTCACTGCTCGAACCGCTGTCCGGTCTGCTGCTGCCGGTGCGGGTGTTCGGAGGCGGTGCCGGCGCCGAAAGCCTGCGCGCGATCGATCAGGCGCTGGCCGCCGAGCAGTGCGTGATCGTGTTTCCGGCCGGCGAGGTTTCGCGGCTGGGTCTGCGCGGGGTGCGCGACAGCCGCTGGCGCCAGGGCTTCGTGCGCTTCGCGCGCCACTCCGGTGCGCCGGTGCAGCCGGTGCGGATCGTCGCCCGCAACTCGGCGCTGTTCTACGGGGCGTCGGCGCTGTACAAACCGGCTGCGACTGCGCTGCTGGCGCGCGAGATGTTTTCCCGTCCGGGGCGCCGCATCGAGCTGCGCGTCGGCCCGATGCTGCAGCTGGATCCGGAGCGCGAGAACGCGCAGTTGCTGCAGGAAGTCCGGCACGCGCTGTATGCGCTTGGGCGTCGCCGCGAAACCCCATCCGGCCCGGAGCCGCTGCCGGCACCGATCGCGTCCGATGTGCTGGCGGCCGCAGTCGCGGCGACCGAACTGCTCGGCAGGACCGGCGACGGCAAGGAGATCCGTCTGGCGCGACTGGCGCACGGCGCGGAACTCGCGCGCGACCCGCTGATGCGCGAACTCGGCCGGCTGCGAGAACTGACCTTCCGTGAAGTCGGCGAGGGCACCGGGCGCGCCCGCGATCTCGATGCATGGGACGCTTACTACGATCACATCCTGGTCTGGGATGCGCCCGCGAGCAGAATCGCGGGGGCGTATCGCGTCGCCCGCGGCGCGCGCGTGCTCGCACGCCAGGGCCTGTCCGGGCTCTACACCGCTTCGCTGTTCCGCTACGCCGACGAAGCGCTGCCGCGCATCGCGGAGGGCATGGAACTGGGCCGCAGCTTCGTGGCGCCGGAATACTGGGGCGGCCGCAGTCTGGACTATCTGTGGCAGGGCATCGGCGCCTATCTGCGCCGCTATCCGCAGGTGCGCTATCTGTTCGGCGCGGTGTCCATCAGCGCCGCGCTGCCGCTGCCGGCGCGTGAGCAACTGGTCGCCTACTACTCGCATTTCTACGGCCCGCATTTGCACGGCAGCGACGCGGCGGAAGGCGACCGTGCTGTCGCGGCGTCGTTGCGGCCGTTCCGCTATTTCGCCGCGCCGCCAAGCTTCGGCGATTTGGATGCGGACACTGCATTCGGCGTGCTCAAAGGCAACCTTTCCGCGCATGGCGCGTCGGTGCCGGTGTTGTACAAGCAGTACACGGAGCTGTGCGAGCCAGGCGGCGCGCGCTTCCTCGCATTCGGCGTGGATCCCGCCTTCAGCGACAGCATCGACGGTCTGATCGAGGTCGATCTTCAGCGGGTGCTGCCGAAAAAACGTCAGCGCTATCTCCAACCCCGTGAGGCGGTCGCGTGACGATCGCCGTCGGCCGACGGCGCGCGGTGTTCCTGTCCGATCTGCATCTGGGCACCAGACATTGCCACGCCGCCGAGCTGGCGGATTTCCTGGCCCGCCTGGACTGCGAGCGGCTGTATCTGGTCGGCGACATCGTCGACCTGTGGTGGATGACCTCGCGCCGCGCATGCTGGGGTCCGGCGGAAAACCGGGTGATCGAACAACTGCACGCGCTGCGCCGCTCGGGAACCGAGATCGTCTATATCCCCGGCAATCACGATCGGCCCTTCCGGCATCTGTGCGGGCTGGCGATGCCTTCCATGCGCATCAAACGCCGGGCGATCCATGTCACCGCCGATGGTCGCCGTCTGCTGGTGGTGCACGGCGACGGTTACGACGCAGTGACCCATTTCGGGAATCTGCAGGAAAAATTCGGCGACTGGCTGTACTACCGCATCCTCACCGGCAATCAATGGTTCAACTGGCTGCGCCGTCGCGCCGGTCTGCGCTACTGGTCGCTGTCGGAATTCCTCAAACGACAGAGCGATGCCGCCGAACGCTACATCGCACGGTTCGTCGAGGCCGGTGTCCAGGATGCCCGCCGTCGCGGTCTGGACGGTATCGTCTGCGGCCATATCCATCGCGCGGCGCTGTTCGAGCGGGACGGCATGATCTATGCCAACGACGGCGACTGGGTGGAAAGCCTCACCGCCTTCGTCGAAGAACAGGATGGCCGCCTGCGGCTGTTGTCGCATCGCGGTGAAATCCTTGCCGAGCTGCCTGCGCGGCCGCACCAGAGCTGCCCGGAAGCGGAGCATCGGCAAGCGGCCTGAGACGCGCAGACAACGGCGCTGGAAAGCGTGCTACAACGGCGCACGCAGCGACATCGCCGCGCAGACACGCAAAGGAGCGCAGAGGATGTCGTCTTCCACCGTTAGCGTCGGTTTTCCGCTCTACCCAGGCTGCACTTTGCTGGACTTCGCAGGTGCGACCCAGGTGTTCGCCTACACGCCGGGCTTCAATGTCGTCTGGATCGCCGCGACCCGCGACCCTATCCCCACGACAGAAAGCGTGTCGGTCCTGCCCACCGCCACCTTCGACGACCATCCGCCGCTGGACATCTTGTTCATGCCCGGTGGCGGCAGCGACGGCGTCGGCGCCGCGATGTTGGACCCGCTCTTCCAGGCGTGGTTGAAACGGACCGCTGGTCAGGCCGAATGGGTCGGCTCGGTCTGTACCGGCGCATTCATTCTCGCTGCAGCCGGTCTGTTCGACGGCTGTCAGGCGACCACCTACTGGAGCGCGCGGCCGGTACTGGAACTATTCCCTGAAGTCGAACTGGTGCCGGGCTATCCGCGCTGGCATCTGGACGAAGAGAAAAAACGTTTCAGCGGCGGCGGTATTTCCTCGTCGATCGATCTTGCGCTGAAGCTGGTGGAAACCATCGCCGGCCGCGACGCCGCCCAGACCAGCCAGCTGTTCGTGCAGTACGCGCCGTCGCCGCCGGTGCAGTCCGGCGACCCGGTCGAGGCGTCTCCGGAGCTGGTGATCAGCGTGACCCAGTCGCAGGCGGGATTCACGGCGGGGCTGGTCGCGGCGACGAAGCAGGTGCTGGGACAGGCCTGACAAAGTCTCCGCATACATCGCGTTGCGCCGCAGCGCTGGTCCGCCCGCGATGACACTGGGCGGTCGTGCCCGGTTAGCATCGGCCCCATGGATTCCCTCAGCCAGATCGTTCTGGGCGGCGCGCTCGCCGCCGCCATCGCCCCCGCCGCCCACCGTCGCGCCGCACTGCTGGCCGGTGCGGCGCTGGGTACTCTTCCGGATCTCGACAGCATTCCGCTGACGCTGCTGTTCGACGATCCGGTGATGCGCATGACCTGGCACCGCAGCCTCAGCCATTCGCTGTTCGTGCTGCCTTGGGTGGCGGCGCTGATCTGGTGGCTGTACAAACGCCGTGGCGGGCGCGTGGCGGCGTCGCCGGTGCGCTGGTTCTGGGCGATCCAGCTTGCGCTGGTCACCCATCCGGTGCTGGATGCTTTCACCGTCTACGGCACCCAACTGTGGTGGCCGCTGACTGCGCCGCCGACGATGTGGTCCAGCGTGTTCATCATCGACCCGCTGTATACGCTGTGGCTCTTGATCGCCTGCGTGGTGGCCTGGATCGCGCGCGAGCGCATCGTCGCGCAGCGCGCGCTGGTCGCCGGGCTGGTGTTGAGCACGGCCTATCTCGGCTGGTCGCTGGCGGCGAAAGCCATGGTCGATCGCGCCGCCGACGAGGCGCTCGCGTCCATCGGTCTGCAGGATGCGCCCCGCTTCAGCGTGCCGATGCCCTTCAATACCTTGCTGTGGCGGGTGGTGGCGATGACGCCCGAGGGTTACGTCGAGAGCGAGCGCTCGCTGGTGGTCGATCGCGGCCCGATGCGCTTCCGCCCGCAGACCTCCGATGTCGATGCGTTGCGGGCGGTTGCCGACTACAAAGCCGTCGAGCGGCTGCGCTGGTTCAACCACGGCTTCATGAAGGCGCAGGAACGCGACGGCACGTTGATTCTGTCCGATATCCGCATGGGCTTTGGGCAGGGCTACATTTTCAATTTCGCGGTCGCGAAGCGGGACAGCCCCACTTGGCGCGAGATACCGCCGGAGCAGCTGCAGTGGCCGTGGAATGCCGCTGGCCGATTGCGCGAGATCTGGGCGCGGATCTGGAACGCGCCGCCACCGTAGAGGCTTGGTGTGCTGTTCCGTCAATGGGTTCCGCGCACTCGTTCGAGTCTGGCGAGAATGGATTCGGCGGTCGCGAGTGCTTGCTTCGCCCGTGTTCGCAACCGCCGGGTCGGCGCTTAGCGATAGGTGTCCGGGAGGGGCGGCGGGCCACCGGCCAGGCGGGACTCCTGCGCCCGCATCCAGCTGCTGACGGTTTTGCCGAAACGGGCGATCATCAGCATGTTGAAGAAGTGCATCACGCCCAGGACCAGAATCGAAACCCCGATGCGCGAGCCGAGCGCCGGGATGAGTTCGATCTGCTGGGCCGGCCAAGTGCCCAGTCGCAGGCAGATGAAACCGATGTTCACGAGGTAGAAACCGATGAC
>JBIITV010000153.1:0-9894 GCA_044340325.1 Lysobacteraceae bacterium | reverse complement strand
CCCTTTCGAGACCTCGTCCGGCAGCGGGCCCGAATTACCGATGCATGTGGTGCAGCCGTAGCCGACCACGAAGAAGCCCAGGGCTTCCAGATCGTCGAGCACGCCGGCCTTTCTCAGATAGTCGGTGACCACCAGTGAGCCTGGGCCGAGCGAGGTCTTCACCCACGGCGCGGATGTCAGGCCTTTCGCCACTGCATTGCGCGCGAGCAGCCCGGCGCCGAGCATCACCGCCGGGTTCGAGGTATTGGTGCAGGAAGTGATCGCGGCGATCACCACCGAACCGTCGGTGAGCTCGCAGTCCTGGTCGCGGATGCGGATCTTCGCCTTGGGCCTGGACGCCAGCCGATCGGCCTGCGGCTGTGCGCCGCCTTCCTCGATGAAATCGGAGATCTGGCCGTTTTTCGCGGTGCGCTGCGCGGTCAGCCCCGATAGATTGGTGTGGAAATCGGCCTGCACCGCTTCGAGCAGCACGCGATCCTGTGGCCGCTTCGGGCCGGCCAGCGAGGGTTTGACCTCGCCGAGATCGAGTGCGAGCGTGGCCGAGTAGGTGGCTTGCGGCGTAGTCGCGTCGTGCCACATCCCTTGGGCCTTCGCATAGGCCTCGACCAGCGCGATGTGCGCTTCGCTGCGGCCGGACAGGCGCAGATAGGTCAGCGATTCGGCATCGATCGGGAAGATGCCGCAGGTCGCGCCGTATTCCGGCGCCATGTTGGCGATGGTGGCGCGGTCGGCCAGCGGCAGATGCTGCAGACCTTCGCCGAAGAATTCGACGAATTTGCCCACGACGCCGTGCTTGCGGAGCATCTGGGTGACGGTCAGCACCAGATCCGTGGCGGTCGCGCCCTCCGGCAGCTTGCCGGTGAGCTGGAAGCCGACCACCTGCGGAATGAGCATCGAAGATGGTTGCCCCAACATCGCCGCCTCAGCTTCGATGCCGCCCACGCCCCAGCCAAGCACGCCGATGCCGTTGATCATCGTCGTGTGCGAATCGGTGCCGAACACGGTATCCGGGAAAGCGAGCCGTTCTCCATCGACCTCGCGCTCCATGACAACGCGCGCGAGATGTTCGAGATTCACCTGATGCACGATGCCGGTATTCGGCGGCACGACCTTGAAGTTGTCGAATGCCTTCTGGCCCCAGCGCAGGAAGCTGTAGCGCTCCTGGTTGCGTGAGAACTCGATCTGGCCGTTGAGGTCCAGCGCTTCGGCCTTGCCGAACACGTCGACCTGCACGGAATGATCGATGACCAGTTCAGACGGAATCAGCGGATTGATCTGACTCGGGCTGCCGCCGAGCTTCGCGACCGCGTCGCGCATCGCCGCCAGATCGACCACGCAGGGCACGCCGGTGAAATCCTGCAGCACGACGCGCGCCGGCATGAAAGCGATTTCGGTGTCGGGCTCCTTCGTCGCATCCCAGCGCGCGACGGCCTCGATATGCTCGGGCAGCACGGTCACGCCGTCTTCGTGCCGGAGCAGGTTCTCCAGCAGGATCTTCATCGAGAAGGGTAGCTTCGATAGATCGAAGCGTTCGCCCAACTTAGGCAGGCTGAAATACGTCAGCGAGCGGCCGCCGATATCGAGACGGCTGCGGGTAGCGAATGAATCATGCATGGCGGAGCTCCTGGGGGGTGGGGCGTTGCGCGATTATCCGCCGCACTGAAGGCTTTGGCGCGTCGGAAGGGCCGCAACCGGATGATGGGGGCAGATGGTGAAGATAGTAGGGTATGCACGAAAAAGTATGTAAAATTGACGCGTACCCAGTGAGATCGACCCTATGGAAGCGACCGTCGCCGAACGTGGCCAGATCACCCTGCCCAAGGCTGTCCGCGATGCCTTGGGCCTGACCAAGGGCAGCGTGCTCAAGGTCGAACTGGAAGGCAGCCGCATTGTCTTGCGCAAAAGTGTCGACGACGCCATTTCCCGCGCCCGCGGTCGCTTCAAACTCGACGGTTTCGCGACCACAGACGAGGCCATGCAGGCAGTTCGCGGTCATGCCATCGAAGAGGAAGGCGAAGCAGAGCCGCAACCATGATCGCCATCGACTCCTCCGTACTCATCGATCTGCTGGCCGACGGCCCCCACGCGGATGCCGCCGAAGCCTGTCTGCGCCAGTGTCTGAGCGCCGGGCCGGTGGTGGTCTGCGATGTGGCGTTGGCGGAAATCTGCTGTTCGCTGCGCGATGGTGCCGAGGCATTGGCCGTTCTGGAGGACATGAGCATCCGCTTCAACCCGCTGGAAGCCAAATCGGCGCTGCGAGCGGGTGAAATGCAGCGGCGCTATCGTCAGCGTGCAGACAGTCGCGACCGTGCCGCCCCGGATTTCCTGATCGGTGCCCATGCGCTGTTGCAGTGCAATGGACTGATCACCCGCGACGACCGATTCTTCCGCGATTACTTCAAAGGCCTCAAGCTGATCGTCCCGTCGGTTTGAACCGCCGCCCCCGACTACGAAAACCGATTCCGTAAACCTATTCCCATACCAAACGCAAGCCACCAGGAGTTTCCCCATGCTCGCCGCCTACCGCCTACATGCCGCCGAACGCGCCGCGCTCGGCATCCCGCCGCTGCCGCTCAACGCACAGCAGACAGCCGAGGTCATCGAACTGCTGAAGGCGCCGCCGGCCGGTGAGAGCGACACGCTCGTCGATCTGATCTCCAACCGTGTCCCCGCTGGCGTCGACGATGCGGCGAAGGTCAAAGCGTCGTATCTCGCTGCCGTCGCCTTCGGCAAGGAACTCTGCCCGTCGATCAGCCGTGAGCGCGCGACCGAGCTGCTGGGCACGATGCTGGGCGGCTACAACATCCATCCGCTGATCGAACTGCTGGACGATGCCGTGGTCGGCACCATCGCCGCCGGTGCGCTGAAGCACACCCTGTTGATGTTCGACGCGTTCCACGATGTCGAAGAAAAAGCCAATGCCGGTAACGCCAATGCCAAGTCCGTCCTGCAGAGCTGGGCCGACGCGGAATGGTTCACCAGCAAGCCGGAAGTGCCGGAAAGACTGACCATCACCGTGTTCAAGGTGCCCGGCGAAACCAATACCGACGATCTGTCGCCGGCGCCCGATGCAACCACCCGCCCGGACATCCCGATGCATGCGCTGGCCATGCTGAAGAACACCCGCGAAGGTGCCCCGTTCAAGCCCGAAGAAGACGGCAAGCGCGGCCCGATCCAGCAGATCCTCGATCTGAAGAACAAAGGCCATCTGGTTGCCTATGTCGGCGATGTCGTCGGTACCGGCTCAAGCCGCAAGTCCGCGACCAATTCGGTGCTGTGGTGGACCGGCGAAGACATCCCCTACATCCCGAACAAGCGATTCGGCGGCGTCTGCCTGGGTTCGAAGATCGCGCCGATCTTCTACAACACGATGGAAGACGCCGGTGCGCTGCCGATCGAACTCGACGTGTCGCAGATGGAGCAGGGCGATGTGGTCGAACTACGGCCCTACGACGGAAAGGCGCTCAAGAACGGCGCAGTGATCGCCGAGTTCCAGGTGAAGTCCGATGTGCTGTTCGACGAAGTCCGCGCCGGCGGCCGCATCCCGCTGATCGTCGGCCGTGGCTTGACCGCAAAAGCGCGCGAAGCCCTGGGCCTGCCGGCGTCGACCCTGTTCCGGCTGCCGCTGCCGCCCGCCGAAAGCACCAAGGGCTTTTCGCTGGCGCAAAAAATGGTTGGCCGCGCCTGCGGTCTGCCCGAAGGCCAGGGCATCCGCCCGGGTGCCTACTGCGAACCGAAGATGACCTCGGTGGGTTCGCAGGACACCACCGGCCCGATGACCCGCGACGAGCTGAAGGATCTGGCCTGCCTCGGTTTTTCGGCCGATCTGGTCATGCAGTCGTTCTGTCACACCGCCGCGTATCCGAAGCCGGTCGACGTGAAGACCCACCACACGCTTCCGGAATTCATCTCCAACCGTGGCGGCATTTCGCTGCGCCCGGGCGACGGTGTGATCCACAGCTGGCTCAACCGCATGCTGCTGCCCGACACCGTCGGCACCGGCGGCGACTCGCACACCCGTTTCCCGGTGGGCATTTCCTTCCCGGCGGGCTCCGGTCTCGTGGCCTTCGCGGCCGCCACCGGTGTAATGCCGTTGGACATGCCCGAATCGGTGCTGGTCCGCTTCAAGGGCACGATGCAGCCGGGTGTGACCCTGCGCGATCTGGTCAACGCGATCCCGCTGTATGCGATCAAGTCCGGCTTGCTCACCGTGGCCAAGCAGGGCAAGAAGAACATCTTCTCCGGCCGCATCCTCGAAATCGAAGGCTTGCCTGATCTCAAGGTCGAGCAGGCCTTCGAGCTGTCCGACGCCTCGGCCGAGCGGTCCGCAGCCGGCTGCACCGTGCATCTCAACAAGGAACCGATCATCGAATACATCAACAGCAACATCACGTTGCTGAAATGGATGATCGCCGAGGGCTACGCCGACCCGCGCTCGCTCGCTCGCCGAATCAGGAAGATGGAATCCTGGCTGGCCGATCCGCAGCTGCTGCAGGCCGATGCGGATGCCGAATACGCCGCTGTCATCGATATCGATCTGGCCGACGTGCACGAGCCGATCCTCGCCTGCCCGAACGATCCGGACGACGTGAAGACACTGTCGGAAGTCTCCGGCGTAGCGATCGACGAAGTCTTCATCGGTTCGTGCATGACCAACATCGGCCATTTCCGCGCTGCAGCCAAGCTGTTGGAAGGCAAGCGCGATATCCCGACCCGCCTGTGGGTCGCGCCGCCGACGAAGATGGACGCCTCCGAGCTGACAAAGGAGGGCCACTACGGCACGTTCGGTACCGCCGGCGCGCGCATGGAAATGCCGGGCTGCTCGCTGTGCATGGGCAACCAGGCGCAGGTGCGCGAAGGCGCGACCGTGTTTTCTACCAGTACCCGCAACTTCCCGAATCGCCTCGGCAAGAACGCGAACGTGTATCTGGGCTCGGCGGAGCTCGCGGCGATCTGCTCGCGTCTCGGCCGCATCCCGACCAAGGCCGAGTACATGGCCGACATGGGCGTGCTCGACGCGCAGGGCGCGGAGATCTATCGCTACATGAATTTCGATCAGATCCCGGACTACAAGGATGTGGCGGATACGGTCACGGCGTAAGCGCATATTCCCGAACACCTGTTCATCCCGAGCATCTCGAGGATCGACACGGACAGGCGGCGCAAGCCGCCTGTTTCGCGCAGCGGCGGATCAATCCAGCTCCGCCTCGATCGCCGCCATCATCGCTCTGCGGCTGAAAACGAAATCCCACAGCGTCCCGCCCATCTGCCGCCACAGCACCGCTGAACGCAGTGCGGCGAGCAGCAGGGCGCGGATCTCGGCGACGACGTCCTGTTGCTGCAGATAGTGCGGGTTGCCCTGCACGATCACCTTCGGACGCAGATGGCTGATGGTGTCGGCGTAGAGCTGGCCGAGCTTCGAGATCACGTCCGGATGGATGCTGCCCTGGCGCTCGGCAATGCCTTCAAGCGCGCGGATACCGTCCAGCACCTCTTGCGCCAGCGACGCATCGGCGACGAAACGGCGTTCGATCTGCAGCAATGCCATGCCAAGCTTGGGCAAGGCCTGGTCGCCGCTGCGGTCGGTGAAATAGTCGCGCAAGAGCAGCAGACCGACGCGCAGCGAGCGTGCGTTGCCATAGATCTCTTCGGCCGATGCAGCGTCGATCCTGAATACGCTGTCGAGCGCATTGCGTTCGCCCTCACCATCAGCGTGGCCGGTGTCGGCGATCTGCCGCACCAGCTTCAGGGCCTGCAGCATGCCGGCGAGGGCGAGGACTCGGGAACGTACATCCATGGTCATGATCGATCAGCTTTTCGTAGGAGCGGTTTTATAGAGCATGTTGTAGGAGCGGCTTCAGCCGCGATACGTCACGCCCGCGTTTTGTCGTTCAAGCGGCGCATCCGTGGCCGCGATTACCGCGCCGCCAAGGCACACCTCACCGTTGTACAGCACCAGCGATTGCCCGGGCGTGACCGCGCGCTGAGGGCGTGCGAAGACCACCGCCAGCGTCCCGTCCGGCCGCACCTCGACCTCGCACGCTTCATCTTGCTGGCGATAGCGGGTTTGCGCGGTACAGGTGAATCGCAGGGCAGGCGGCATACCGGAAATCCAGTGCGCAGGCTCGGACCACAGCCTGCCCGAGAACAGATAGGGCGAATCGATACCCTGATCGACGACAAGCGTATTGTCCTGCACGCGCTTGCCGACCACGAACCACGGCGCCGCGGCGAATCCGCGCACACCGCCGATCTGCAGGCCTTCTCGCTGGCCGAGGGTGAAATAGAACACCCCGGGATGTTCGCCGACCTGACGACCATCGGGCGTCACCATCGGCCCTTTCTTCGCAGGCAGGTACTGCGACAGGAACTCGCGGAAATCGCGTTCGCCGATGAAACAGATGCCGGTCGAATCTTTCTTCGCGGCGGTGGGCAGGCCGGCATCGGCCGCCATCCGGCGAACATCGGTCTTGATCAGGTCGCCCAGCGGAAACAGGGTGGCTGCCAGTTGCGCCTGACCGAGCTGGTGCAGGAAGTAGCTCTGATCCTTGCTGCGGTCGACGGCGCGCAGCAGTTGCCATCCGCCGTTGCGCTCGCGGACTCTTGCGTAGTGGCCGGTGGCGATGAATTCGGCGCCGAGTTCGCGCGCAGCGTCGAGGAAATGCTTGAACTTGATTTCGCGGTTGCACAGCACGTCGGGGTTCGGAGTACGCCCGGCCGCATACTCGGCGAGGAAATGCTCGAACACGCCCGACCAGTATTGGTTCGAGAAGTCGCGGAAATGGATCGACATGCCCAGTCGGCCGCTGACCGCGACCGCGTCGCGACGATCGTCCTCGGCGCGGCAATCGCCGGTGCCGTCGTCGGCCCAGTTGCGCATGAACAGGCCGGCGACGGAGCGCGATGGATCGGCCACTGCGCGGTCGCGCAGCAACAGCGCCGCCACGGAAGAGTCCACGCCTCCGGACATGCCGACAATGATGCGCGGGAAGCTCACGACGCCTCGCTCATGCCAGATGCTGCAGCACCGTCAGCGGCAACCGGTGTCCGGCGAGAAGATCCGCCACCGCCTGCCAGACCAGCGGGCTGCGGTGACGTTCGCGCGCTGCCAGCAGCTCGTCCGGAGTGAGCCACAGCGCTTGGACGATACCTTCGTCCAGCGTGCGAGTCGGGTCATGGCGCTCAGGCTCGGCGGCGAACGCAAAGCGAAGATAGTGGCGTTCGGTCTCCGGTGCCTTCCATTGGTAGGCGCCCAGAAACGCGGTCAGGCGTACGTCCCAACCGGTTTCTTCGCGGGTTTCGCGCAGGGCGGCCTGCAGCAGACTCTCGTCTGGTTCGAGGTGGCCGGCCGGCTGGTTGATCACCAGCCGGCCATTGACCTGCTCCTCGACGCACAGCAGACGACCGTCAGAGACCACGACCGTGGCCACGGTCACATCAGGCTGCCAGAAGCGCCCTTCGCGATAGCTCATGAGCAGGCTCCCGCCGCGTCCTGCGCTGCGATCACAGATCGTCCCGGTCGCCGCTGAACTCGATTTCCATGTCGTCGGCGGTCTCCGCAGCGATATCCATGGCCGACTCCAACTGCGCACCGTCCATGCTATCCGGCAGCTTGATGACGAAATAGAGCACATCTCCGCTCAGTTCCCATCCGCCAAGCTTGTTCTTCCGGCTTTCGGCCATCAATTCCAGCGCCTTGGCGCCGTTGACGCCGTCTTTCTCCACCCGCGCGGCAGGCGAGAAGATCTCGCGGATCTTGAACCCGCCGACGCTTTCGGTACTTCCGCTCACGAACACCAGCTGCGTGCGTTTTTCCTTGGAGTAGGAATAGGTGACCTTGAAATCGCCGTCGTCGTCGACGGTGTATTTCACGCCACGGGCATCCAGACGCGATTTGACGGAGCCGTCTTCGGCCAGCAGGTCCGGGGCAAAGAGGCTGCCGGCGACCAGAGAGGCGATGAGCGCGATACGAACGGATGGCGACATGGGCGATTCCCCTTGGACTGAACGGTCGAAATGACCGCTGCGGTCGTGCATTGTGTTCCGCCGGGCCAATCTTCGTCCACGGTTCATCTTCGCGCCATGAGGCACCGTGACGGCTGTGCCGGGGGAAACAACTCCCCCGAAGAAACGCTTCCGATCCTGCCGAGACAAGCCGACCGGTCGATCGCGCATGCGCGCATTCTCAGCCCGCCCGGCAATCGCTGAAACCCCGCCGAATGTCCGGACACACCTGGGCACTGCAGCCAAGCTCCCCGGAATCGACTCGGTCTCTGTCCGCGTCCAACCACCATCGACGGGAGGCGGGGCGCCCGCCATGAATGGATCGCGTCTTCCCGGTGAATGATCCCATCGGGCGCCCGACGCCAGAGGCCCCGTATAATCCGCGCATGGCGACCGAGCACGAACACAACCACGATCACGGCGTTGCCGTCGAGACCAGCAAACCCGAGCTGGCGCGACCGCCGCTGTATTCGGTGATGATCCTGAATGACGATTACACCCCGATGGACTTCGTCGTGGAGGTGCTCATGCGTTTCTTCAGCATGAATCTCGAGAAAGCCACGCAGGTCATGCTGCACGTCCATACGCGCGGACGCGGCGTCTGCGGGGTCTTCACCCGCGAAATCGCCGAGTCGAAGGTGGCGCAGGTGAACGAATACGCCCGTCTGAATCAGCATCCCCTGTTATGCACCATGGAAAAAGCCTGACCCTGCCCCCAATTCTGCGAAAGCGGAAAGCGGAGTGACTGTGCGAATGGCGCGGAACTTGCATCTGACCGGGTATCGAGCGCATCGTCTGGGGGGCATGGATCCCCCGGTCGATGCCTTCGAGAGCAGGAAGACAATGCATCGGCACGACGCAGTGTTCCAGATCTTCGGTATTCCGCATCGGAATGGCGCAACCCATTCTGAAACTTCCGGGGCCTGATGTGACCCAACAGGGCACACTTGGCCCCGACCGGCAGAACTTCTCGGAGGGTGTGCGACCATGTTCAGCAAAGACCTCGAATACGCCATCGGTCAGTGCTACAAGCACGCCCGCGAGGCGCGCCATGAGTACATGACCGTGGAGCATGTGCTCCTGGCGCTGCTCGACAACCCTTCGGCAGAAACCGTGCTCAAAGCGTGCAGCGCCGACTTCCCGCGCCTGCGCAGCGATCTTGAGCACGCCATCGCCACTTCGGTGGCCACCCTGGCTGAAGACGATGCCCGGGACACCCAGGCCACGCTTGGGTTCCAGCGCGTCCTGCAGCGCGCGGTCTACCACGTACAGTCTTCCGGCAAGAGCGAAGTCACCGGCGCCAATGTGCTGGTCGCGATCTTCGGCGAAAAAGACTCCTATGCCGTTTATTACCTCAACCAGCAGGGCATTACCCGCCTGGATGTCGTCAATTTTCTCTCCCACGGTATCGCCAGGACCGGCGATGCGTCCGAATCGCAGAACCAGGATCCGGTCGAACAGAGCAGCGATGGTGAAGCGGGCGAGGGCAAGAACGACCCGCTGACCGAATTCACCAGCAACCTCAACGCGCTCGCCCGTGAGGGCAAGATCGATCCTCTGGTCGGCCGCGTCGAGGAAGTGGAGCGCACCATCCAGGTGCTGTGCCGCCGGCGCAAGAACAACCCTCTCTATGTCGGTGAGGCGGGCGTGGGCAAGACTGCGCTGGCCGAAGGCCTGGCGCGTCGCATCGTCGACGAGGAAGTGCCGGACGTGTTGGCCGGGGCCACGATCTACTCGCTGGATCTCGGTGCGCTGGTCGCCGGCACCAAGTATCGCGGCGACTTCGAGAAGCGCCTGAAGTCCGTGCTTGCGGCCCTGAAGAAGATCCCGCAGGCGGTGCTGTTCATCGACGAGATCCACACCATCATCGGCGCCGGTTCCGCCAGCGGC
>JBIITV010000228.1:0-4442 GCA_044340325.1 Lysobacteraceae bacterium | reverse complement strand
GACGCCAGTAATCTGATCAAGCCAGCGCTGGCCTCCGGCGAGCTGCGATGCATCGGGTCGACCACCTTCCAGGAATACCGGGGCATCTTCGAGAAGGACCGCGCGCTGGCCCGGCGCTTCCAGAAAATCGACGTGGTCGAGCCGACCATCGGCGAAGCTGTGGAAATCCTCCGCGGTCTGCGCCCGAAGTACGAATCGCATCACAACGTCAGCTACGCCGATGACGCCATCCAGGCGGCGGTCGATCTGTCTGTCAAGCATATCCACGACCGTCTGCTGCCGGACAAGGCCATCGATGTGATCGACGAGGCCGGCGCGCGCCAGCAACTGCTGGCGCCGGAACTGCGCAAGCACAGGATCGATGTCGAGGAAGTCGAGATCATCATCGCCAAGATGGCGCGGATCCCGACCAAACAGGTCAGCGCCTCCGACAAGGACGTGCTGCAGCACCTCGAACGCAATCTCAAGATGGTGATCTTCGGCCAGGATCCGGCGATCGAAATGTTGACCTCGGCGATCAAGCTCGCGCGATCGGGCCTGGGCAATCCGGACAAGCCGATCGGTAATTTCCTGTTCGCCGGCCCGACCGGCGTCGGCAAAACCGAAGTCACCCGCCAATTGGCGCTGCAGTTGGGGATCGAACTGGTCCGTTTCGACATGAGCGAATACATGGAACCGCATTCGGTGAGTCGCCTGATCGGCGCGCCCCCCGGCTACGTCGGTTTCGACCAGGGCGGTCTGCTGACCGAGAAGATCGTGAAAACGCCGCACTGCGTGCTGCTGCTCGACGAGGTCGAGAAGGCGCACCCGGACATTTTCAACATCCTGCTGCAGGTCATGGACCGCGGTGTGCTGACCGACACCAACGGACGCGAGGCGAATTTCCGCAACGTCATCGTGGTGATGACGACGAATGCCGGTGCTGCCCAGGCGGCCCGCCGTTCGATCGGTTTCACCAAGCAGGACCACAGCACCGATGCGATGGAGATCATCCGCCGCAGCTTCAGCCCCGAATTCCGCAACCGGCTCGATGCTGTAGTGCAGTTCCAGGCATTGGGCTTCGATCACATCCTGCGCGTGGTCGACAAGTTCCTGATCGAGCTGGAAGCGCTGCTGCACGACAAGAACGTGTCGCTGTCGGCGACACCAGCCGCCCGCGATTGGTTGGCCGAGCACGGCTTCGACCCGCTGATGGGTGCGCGGCCGATGTCGCGGGTGATCCAGGACAAGGTCAAGCGTCCGCTCGCGGACGAGTTGCTGTTCGGCAAACTGATGGGCGGTGGCCGGGTGTCGATCGACGTCAGCAACGACGAACTGGTGGTCGATGCCCAGGCGGAACCCGAAAAGCTGCTGCCTGCGACCGTCGACTGACCGTCGACAACCTGCCCAAACGAACAAGGCGGCCAGTGGCCGCCTTGTTCGTCAACAGGTTGTCCGCATCATTTCATGCGATATGTGATCCTGCCCTTGGTCAGATCATAGGGCGTCATTTCGACCTTGACCTTGTCGCCGGTGAGGATGCGGATGTAGTTCTTGCGCATGCGCCCGGAAATATGGGCGATGATCTCGTGGCCGTTCTCGAGCTTCACCCGGAACATCGTGTTCGGGAGGGTCTCTGAGACCGTACCTTCAAATTCAATGACGTCGTCTTTCGCCATGCGCCTTGGGCTGCCGTTGAGGTCAGGCACAAAGGCCCAACGAAGCCGCGCATTCTGCCACGCAATGGCTTCAACCGCAAAGAAAGCGCCAATCTCCGTAGTCTCTCAGCCGAAATCGCCAAGCGAGAGCGTTCCGAATGCATCGGCCCAGCACCCGACCCGACCCGGTTCCGCCACCCGAGCGGTTACTTCGGTCAGGAAACGGCTGCGCGCCCAGCTCTCGGCACCGCTGCGCAGCAGATGCGGATTTTCGACCTGGGCATCGATCAATGGCCATCCCCAACCGCGAAGCGTTGCGGCGAGCGCAGCCAACGCCGCCTTCGAGCCTCCGGAGACGAGGCTGACCATGCTTTCTCCGAAAGGCCGCCCACCAGCCGATCATCTCCATCGAAGACTTCGATGCTGTGCGCGTACCCGAGCCGGTGAAGCGCCACGTAGGCATCGCGCATTTCGGCCGTGATCCAGGTGCCGCGCTGCCCGGCGCGGGGCATCGTGGCGCAGGCATCGATCACTTCGACGAACGCGGTGTCCGCCCGCGCGACCCAATCGCTGCCCCGCAGCTGGCGCCGGAAACGGCGCGAAAGATGGACGCGATCGGTGCGGAAGACGGTCCTGGGATCCGGCGACCACCACAGGATGGGCTGGTCGTCCGAATACCACGGAAAGATGCCGTGGCTGTAGGCGTTGAGCAGCCGGTCCGGACTGAGGTCGCCGCCTGCGGCCAGCAGCCCGTCGGGATCGCGCAGTGCTGTGTCGGCCGGTGGAAACGGCGACGCCGGATCGGGAGACAGCCAGGGGAGCCGCAGGCTCATTCGCCGCTGCCTGGAATGGCCCGGAAAGGGGAATGCGAGGCAAGCTGCGCGGCATAGCGCCGGACATCGGTCGCCTCTTCTTCGCACCAGTGTGCCAGCGGCGCGGTGAAATCGGGATCGGCAACCCAGTGACGGCTGCGGAGGAAGGCCGGCAGGAAACCGCGATCGATCTTGTGTTCGCCCTGTGCGCCGGGTTCGAATCGGGTCAAGCCCTCGCGCAGGCAGTAATCGATGCCCTGGTAATAGCAGGTTTCGAAATGCAGGCCGGGCAGGGTGCGCATCGCGCCCCAGTAGCGCCCGTACAGCGTGCCGCCGCCGCGCAGACACAGCGCGCCGGCAATCGTTTCGCCGTCGTGATCGGCGAGGATCAACACCAGTCGCTTCGGCATCGTCCGCGCCAGATGACGCAGGAATTCCAGGGTGAGCGCCGGCGAATTGCCGTAGTCGGCGAAAGTCTGCAGATAGAACCGATGCATGTCGGCGAGATCGGTCTCGCACGCTTCATCGCCGTGGAGGATGCGGAAGGTCGTTCCGCCGCGCGCGACCTTCGCGCGTTCCTGACGGATGTTCTTGCGATGTTTGTGGTCCATCGCGCCGAGAAAATCGTCGAAGCGGCGCCAGCCCGTGTCGTTGCGCCAGTGATACTGCACATCGATCCGCTGCAGCCATCCTGGAATCCCCTCGAAAGCCGCGTCGTCGTCCGTGTCGAGGAAGTTCACGTGCGCGGACGACGCGCCCAACAGCGGAATAGCCTCCACGATGCCTTCGATCAGCTGCCGTCGCGCGTCGGTATCGCGTGCGAGCAGACGCGGTCCGGTCACCGGAGAGTAAGGCACCGCGCACAGCCATTTCGGGTAGTACTCGCGGCCGTAGTGCGCATAGGCGCGCGCCCAAGCGTGATCGAACACGAATTCGCCGTGGGAGTTGGTTTTCAGATAGCCGGGCGCCGCTGCGATCAGTGCGGTATCTTCCCAGAGCGTGAGATGGCATGGCGTCCAGCCCCAGTCTTCCCGAAGACAGCCCTGTTGTTCCAGCCCAGACAGAAAGGCATGGCTCACGAAAGGATTTCGGCCATCGTGGAGCAGGTCCCAGTCGGTAGCAGACACCGCATCGAGCGAGGACAACAGGCGGATGCTCATTCGCGCGGTGGCATGCGATAGATATCCGGATCATGTATCTGCATATGCCGCTCCGGTTGCGACAGCGGCGCGAAGCCGAACTGCGCGTAGAGTGGCTGCATGTCGCGGGTCACGAGATGCCAGCGGCGCATGCCCCGTAGGCGCGGCTCGTCCATAAGCGCGCGGACGATGGCGCGACCATGGCCGCGACCGCGATGCTGCGGCAACACGAACACATCGGCGAGATAGGCGAACGTCGCCTGATCGGTGACCGCGCGCGCGAAAGCGATCTGGCTGCCATCGAGATGGCCGCTGACGCAGATCGAGTTGCGCAGCGCCCGCTCCAACGTTTCCAGTGGAATTCCGGCCGCCCAGTAGGACTCGCGGGACAGGAAGCCATGGATCAGCGCGAGATCGAGATCGTCGAAGTCCGCGCTGATCCTCAGCATTGATCAGCCCTCTTTATCGAGGAATTTTTCCGCATCCAGCGCGGCCATGCAGCCGAAGCCGGCCGAGGTGATCGCCTGGCGATAGACCTGATCGGCGACATCGCCGGCGGCGTAGACGCCCGGCACCGAGGTCTGGGTGGCGTTGCCGTCGAGGCCGGTGTTGATCGTCAGATAACCGTTCTTCATCGCTAGCTGGCCTTCGAACAGCGTGGTGTTCGGGGTGTGGCCGATGGCGACGAAGAAACCGTTGACCGCGATGTCGCGGGTGCTGCCGTCCAGCATCGATTTCACGCGCATGCCGGTGACGCCGCTGTCGTCGCCCAGCACTTCGTCTACGGTGTGGTGCCACACGGTTTCGATCTTGCCGGCCTGCACCTTGGCGAACAGCTTGTCCTGCATGATCTT
>JBIITV010000115.1:0-14410 GCA_044340325.1 Lysobacteraceae bacterium | reverse complement strand
GGATAACGCCTTCCAGTCTGGCACCTAGATGCCGAAGAAGTGGGAGGAGTCCATTCCATTGGGCTTTATGCCCGCCGCATGAAGTTTGAACGATGCCGGCAATCAATTTGCTCGCGGATGGTTTGGCTTCGATGATTGTTCGCGGCGACGGATGCGCTGCAATGGTGGGCATAAAGCCCACCCTACGCGAATTTTGCCAGCGTCCGGTATCGCGCATCCAATGCGCCGACATGCCGCTGCAGATCTTCGAGGCTGCCGGTATTGAAGACGATGTCATCGGCGATGGCGAGACGCTGATCGCGGGTCGCCTGTGCGGCGATCATCCGGTCGGCGAGGGCGGCATCGACGCCATCGCGCTGGATCAATCGCGCGTGCTGCAGTTCGACCGGCACATCGACAACCAGAATGCGTTGCAGCCACGGGTAGGCGGCACGTCCGCCGACCTCGGCGAGCAGCGGAATGGCGGCGATGGCGTACGGGCTCGCGGCCTGCATGCATTGGCGCACGAGCGTTTCGCGCACCCTCGGGTGGATGATGGCTTCGAGGCGTTTGCGCGCTTCATCGTCGCCGAACACGCGTTTGCGCATCGCAGCGCGATCGAGGGCGCCAGTGTCATCGAGGACATCGGCACCGAATGCGGCCACGACTTCGGCGAGACCTTCGCTGCCGGCGGCGACGGCGTCACGCGCGGCGATATCGGCATCAGCGACGACGATGCCGAGCGATTCGAACGCGGATGCGACTGCGGTCTTGCCCGAAGCGATGCCGCCGGTCAGACCGATGCAGTACGTCGGATGTGGCGCGGTCGCCATGGCATCACTGCAAACCGGAAATGCGCATGTAGGCGCCGATGATGTCGTCCCCCCAGAGGAACACGATCCAGCCGGCGATGGCGAGATAGGGGCCGAACGGGATCGGAGTGGCCTGATCGCGGCCTTTGGTCATCAGCCAGATCGACCCGACCACGGCGCCGACGATCGACGACAGCATCACGATCGGCAGCAGCGCCTTGTAGCCGGCCCAGGCGCCGAGCGCAGCCAACAGTTTGAAGTCGCCATGGCCCATGCCGATCTTGCCGGTCAGCTGCTTGTAGACCCAATAGATGATCCACAGCGACAGGTAGCCGAGCACCGCTCCGGCGATCGCGGCTTTCGCCGGCACGAACAGATTGTCGACGCTGGCGATCAGCCCGAGCCAGAGCAGCGGCAAAGTGAGCTGGTCCGGCAGCAACTGCGTGCGCACATCGATGCCGGACATCGCAACCAGGAAACAGCTGAGCAGCGAAGCGCCGAAACCCTGCCAGCCGAATCCGAACCGCCAGACGCAGGCGACCACCAGCAGCATCGTCAGCAGTTCGACGGCGGGATACTGGATCGAGATCGGCGCCTTGCAGTTGCGGCAGCGGCCGCGCAGCGCGAGCCAGCTGAACACCGGAATGTTTTCGTACCACGATAGTTTGTGCTGGCAGTGCGGGCAGTGCGACGGTTCGACCACGATGCCGGGCGGCGGCGGATCGTACAGATCGCCTTGGCCCAGCGTTTCGAGACTGTCGCGCTTCCATTCCCATTCCAGCCGTTTCGGCAGACGCAGGATGACGACGTTGAGGAAGCTGCCGACGAGCAGGCCGAGCCCGGCCGCGATCGGATAACCGAGGGCCGGGTTCTGGTCGAGGAATGCCATCGATGCGGGGGCCCGGGCTCAGCCGCCGACCGCAGCGGCCAGCCTGAAGATCGGCAGGTACATGCCGACGACCATGCTGCCCACCATCACGCCGATGATGACCATGATCATCGGTTCGAGCAGGCTGGCCAGCGCGTCCACGGCGTTGTTCACTTCCTGCTCGTAGAACTCGGCGACCTTGAACAGCATGGTGTCGAGCGCGCCGGCCTCCTCGCCGATCGCCGCCATCTGGATGACCATGTGCGGGAACAGGTTGACCTGTTTCATCGCCATGTTGACCGGATAACCCACGGACACATCCTCGCGGATGCGCCAGACCGCTTTTTCGTAGACCGAGTTGCCGGTGGCGCCGGCGACGCTTTCCAGCGCTTCGACCAGCGGCACGCCGGCCTTGAAGGTGGTGGCGAGCGTACGCGAGAACCGCGCCACCGCCGAGTTGTGCATGATCATGCCGATCACCGGGATCTTCAGCACGACCCTGTCGAGGAAATGCTGGAACCCCGGCGAGCGCTTGTAGGCGAAGATGAAGCCTGCGATGGCGGCGATCGTGACGCCCAGCATCAGCCACCACCACGACACCATGAACCGCGAGAACTTCACGATCAGCTGGGTGAAGGCCGGAAGCTCGGCGCCGAAGTTCTTGAACACATCCTCGAACTGCGGGACCACGAATACGAGCATGATCGAGCTGACCAGGATCGCCACCGCGATCACCATCGCCGGATAGAACAGCGCTTTCTTGATCTTGCCCTTCAGCGCTTCGGTGTTTTCCTTGTACGTCGCGATGGTGTCGAGAACGGTTTCGAGTACGCCCGCCGACTCGCCGGCGCGCACCAGATTGCGATACAGCTCGTCGAAATAGACCGGGTGTTTGCTCATCGCTTCGTAGATCGATGATCCGCCTTCGATATCGACGCGGACGGCATCGACCAGATTCTTCATCCGCAGATTCTTCTGGCCGTTGCCGATGATTTCCAGCGACTGCACCAGCGGCACGCCGGATTTCATCATCGTCGCGATCTGGCGACTGAAGATGGCGATGTCTTTCGCCTTGATCTTGCTGCCGGCGGCACCGAAGAGGGGCTTGGGCTTGGGTTTCACCACGGTGGGGGTGATGCCCTGGCGGCGCAGTTCGGCGCGCAGCAGATTGCCGTTCTTGGCCTGCTGCTCGCCCTTCATCTTGATGCCGCGCTTGTCGTGGCCCTCCCAGACGAAGGTCAGCATCTGATTGCCCGCCCGTTCGGTGGGGGGCGCGTTTTTCGCAGCGGTGCGGGATGCGGCCATGGCTTAGTCCTTGGTGACGCGGTTGATTTCGGCGAGGCTGGTGATGCCGTTTCTGGCTTTCAGCAGCGCGGATTGACGCAGATTCTTCACGCCGGAGACCTGTGCGGCCTGCGCGATCTGCATGGAATTGCCGCCCTGCAGGATGATGGCCTGGATCTGTTCGGTCATCGGCATGACTTCATAGATACCGGTTCGACCCTTGTAGCCGCCGGTGCACTCGGTGCAGCCCACGGCTTCGTACATGGTGATGCCGGCATGCACTTCGTCGGCGGTATAGCCTTCGGCCAGCAGCGCATGTTCGGGCAGATGCGATTCGCGCTTGCAGTTGTTGCAGAGTCTGCGCGCGAGCCGCTGGGCGATGACCAGGCTTACCGAAGAGGTGATGTTGAACGGTGCGATGCCCATGTTCATGAGACGCGAGATGGTCTGCGGCGCGTCGTTGGTGTGCAGGGTCGACAGCACCATGTGGCCGGTCTGCGCAGCCTTGACCGCGATCTCGGCGGTTTCCAGGTCGCGGATTTCGCCGACCATGATCACGTCCGGGTCCTGGCGCAGAAAGCTGCGCAGCGCGGCGGCGAAGGTCATGCCGCGCTTCTGGTTCTGCTGCACCTGGTTGATGCCGGGCAGACGGATTTCGACCGGGTCTTCGACCGTCGAGATGTTGCGCTCTTCCTCGTTGAGGATGCCCAGCGCGGTATACAGAGACACCGTCTTGCCCGAGCCGGTCGGTCCGGTGACCAGTACCATGCCGTAAGGCTTCTTGATCGCATCGAGGAACAGCGTCTGCTGGTCCGGCTCGTAGCCGAGCTTCTCGATACCGAGTTTGGCTGCGCTGCCGTCGAGGATACGCAGCACCACCTTTTCGCCGAACAGCGTGGGCAGAGTGCTGACGCGAAAGTCGATCTGCCGGGTCTTCGACAGATTGAGTTTGATGCGGCCGTCCTGCGGGACGCGCTTCTCGGCGATGTCGAGTTGCGACATCACCTTGAGGCGGGCGGCGATGCGCTGGCTGAGCTTCACCGGCGCCTTCGCGACCTGCTTGAGAATGCCGTCGATGCGCAGGCGGACGCGGTAGTCGGTTTCGTAGGGTTCGAAATGGATGTCCGAAGCGCCGCGGCGGATCGCATCCACAAGGACCTTGTTGATGAACTTCACGACCGGCGTGTCGTCGCTCTTGCTGTCGATGCCGCCATCGCTGCCGCCTTCGTCTTCGCCGCCGGAGACATCGAGATTGTCCAGGCCTTCGCTGTCGTCCAAGCCGCCCAATGCGTCGCTGGACTCCATCCACAGCTGCATCGTGCGCTTGATGGTGTCCTCGTCGACCAGGATCGGTTCCACCAACAGGTTGGTGTGGAACTTCAGCTCGTCGAGCGCGGCGGTATTGGTCGGATCGGAGACCCCCACGAACAGACGGCCGCCGCGTTTGAACAGCGGCAGCACATGATGTTTCTGCAGCAGTTCTTCCTGGACCAGCCGGATCGCGCTTTGGCTCGGATCCATGGCGGCCGGATCGAACAGGGGCATGCCGAACTCGATCGAGTTGGCGGCGGCCAGCTGCGATGGCGTGACCAGCTTATGTTCTCGCAGGTAACTCGCGATCGGCTTGCGTTCGCGAGTGGCGGCATCCAGTGCTTCGCGCGCGGCGACTTCGTCCAGAGCGCCATCCAGCACCAGACGCCGGGCAATACCGGTAATGCCGATCAGATTGGAAGTGTGAGCAACATTCACTTTTCAGCAGCGCCTCGCCCGCGCGGACCCATGTGGATCATGCACTCCCGACGATAACATCGAAACCGCATGAAGATTGCGGAAATAGTACCGCTTCCGTACATGCGCCGTGCGCGGCACCGGGATGTGGGCGCCGGGTCCGATCGAACCGCCCGAGCCCACTCGGGTCGCACCGGTCAGGAGGCAGGACCTGATGTGGGATCAAGTCCGCGAAGTCAGCCAGCCGGGCTCATGGACAGCCGTTGGGTCGATACACTGCGTCGACAGTGGTGCTGCAGCTCCAGAGACCTTCGGCGTCCCGGGTCAGAGTCAGCGTCTTTCCGGCCACACTGGGATTGCCGGCAAGGGTGCAGGCGATGGTTTGGCCACTGGTGTCCGTCCAGTTGCCGGCGGGGATGATGGCGCTGCACCGGACCGTGCTTAACGGCAGGCCGATCGCGCGGGCATCCGCCGGACTTCCGGCACCGCTCTCGCCGTTCTGGATGCGCTCTTCGAACGTCACCACGCCGCCGCGCATGTCGGCCAGGCCGGCCGTTACCTGCGATCGACCTACGTAGAGCTGATAGGCAGGCAGGGCGATCGCGGCCAGGATCGCGATGATCGCGACAACGATCATCAATTCGATCAGAGTGAAACCTTGGATGCTTGAACGTTCAGTGTTCATGTGCAGTGGTCCCCTGGGTGTCTCTGGGTCGTGCTGAGGTGTGATTGGGTGGTTTAGCGTGTTGGCTGTAGTTGCGGTCAACGCCGCGTCGACGAGGCGAGCGCGTAAGCGATTGATTCGCCGGGAACGGTGTGTAGCGAGCTCGTGGTTTGAAAATGCACGCAAGGTGCGTTTTCAGCAATCGTCAGACAAGAGGTTCAAACAGGAAAGGGGTGCCTGGGCACCCCTTTCCGTAACGAAACGTCCTCAGATCGGGATTAGCAACCGTTCGGCTCGTAGTTCGCGTTGCCGATGGTGTTGGTGCAGTTCCACGCGCCATTGGTATCACGGGTCAGGACCACGTCCTTGCCTGCAACGTTCGGATTGCCCTTCAGGGTGCAGGTGATGGTTTGGCCATCGGTGGCGTCCCAGTTACCAGCGACAGCGATGTCGCAGCGCGGGGTGCCGGCATTGGACAGACCGATATCGGCATTCGCCGCGATGGCGCCAGTGCGTTCGCCGCTCTGGATGCCTTCTTCGAACGCGGTCACGCCGCCACGGATGTCGGCGAGGCCGGCGGTGGACTGCGACTTGGCGACGTAGTTCTGATACGCCGGGAGAGCGATGGCGGCCAGGATGGCGATAATCGCGACGACGATCATGAGCTCGATCAGGGTGAAACCTTGCTGCTTCTTCATGGGTGTTCCCTCGGGAGTGGTGTGGCGTGGCTGAAAATATTCACGTGCCCCGTGGCCTGAGTGATCCGGTCAGTGGGCGCCCGTGCTACCGAGCACGTGCACGAAGACCCTATGCACAAGCCGTGCCAACTTCTGTGAGCGGACTCCGGTCGCGAACCCAAGCGTCAGGCTGTGGTTGGGATCACGTTTTTGCCTAGGCAAAAAGTGACGTTGAACGTCACATTCGTGACCGACTGACCTCTTCAGTCATCTCATGCCGCAAGCAGGCGCTATCCACATCACTTCGAGCCAGCCAGGCCGGTGCGACTGCGATTCGTTCCACTCCGATGATGACCGCGATTGGCGGTGATCGCGCTGCGTTTGCGGTCTGCGGCGGCACTTTCGCGGTTTAGGTCATTGGTCAAGCGGCGAGACGCATGGTCTGTTCAGGGCATGCCCGGATAGGGCATCACGCTTGCAGGCCTTGTATACATTCAGGCTATGCTTTCAGCTGATCCAGAGCGGGGAAGCGTTTCCATGCCGATGCCTGTTGCCCGCCTTGAGCGGGCATTGCTGCTGTTGTTCGTCGCATCCGGGTTCGCTGGCCTCGTGTATCAGGCGATCTGGTCGCACTACCTCGGGCTTATTCTCGGCCACGCTGCGTATGCGCAAACGCTGGTGCTGGGGATTTTCATGGGCGGCATGGCGGCAGGCGCGTGGCTGGTGAGTGCGCGCGGCGGACGCTGGTCGGGATTGATCCGCTCCTACGCGATCGTCGAACTGATCATCGGCGCTGCGGCCCTGGTGTTTCATCCACTGTTCGTGGGCTACATGGAGTTGTCGCAGAACACGGTCCTGCCTGCGCTGCAGAATGAATCGGCGATCAGGCTCTGGCAATGGGGGGCCGCAGCGCTGTTGATCGCGCCGCAGAGCGTGCTGCTGGGCATGACCTTTCCGCTGATGAGCGGTGGCTATTTGAGGGTGTCGCCTCAGCAGGATGGCGAAATCCTCGGTGGCCTGTATTTCACCAACAGTATCGGCGCAGCCGCCGGCGCGCTTGCGGCGACGTTCCTGTTGCTGCCATGGATCGGTATGCCGGGCGCCATCATGGTTGCGGGTGTGATCAATCTATTGGTCGGTGTGGCGGCCTGGCGGGTCGCGGCATCGGTTTCGGATTGGGTGGTCCCGACCTCACCCGCGCCAGCCAGTGTTCCGGTGGAGCAAGCCTCGGACCGAGGTCTGTTCCGCTTCCAGTGGCTGATGCTGGGCGGCGCCGCGATTACCGGCGCAAGTTCCTTCGTGTACGAGGTGGGCTGGATTCGCTTGTTGAACCAAGCGCTCGGCACTACGGTGCATTCGTTCGAGCTGATGCTGACGGCCTTCATTCTGGGCCTGGCGTTCGGTGGGCTGTGGGTGCGCAGGCGTAGCCGGAAGATCGAAGATCCGGTCGCAGTCGCCGGTGTCGCGCAGGTGCTGATGGGTCTGGCGGCTTTGGTGTCTTTGCCGGTGTTCGCCCAGAGCTTCCAATGGGTGGGCTGGTTCATGAAGGTACTTCCCCGCGACGAGACCGGCTACTACCTCTTCAGTCTGGGCAGTGCGACCGTCGCTTTGCTGGTGATGTTTCCTGCGGCATTTTTTGCCGGCATGACGCTGCCATTGTTCACGATGGCGTTGCTGCGACGCGGCTGCGGCGAGAAGAGCATCGGCCGGATCTACGCCGCGAATACGCTGGGTGCCATCGTTGGCGTCGTGCTCGCGATGCATGTCCTGACTCCTTTGCTCGGTCTGCGTCTGGCGGTGACGCTGGCCGCGCTCGCCGACATCGTGTTGGGGCTCGTGCTGCTGCGCGTTGTGAGTGCGAGATTCAAGCCGAAGCTTTATTTCAGCGCACTGGGCGCCACCTTGGTGGTGACTTCATTTAGCCTGTTGTTCGGCGGCGCGGATCCGCGGTCGCTGGCTTCTGGCGTCTTCCGCCACGGATTTTTCGAGTTGGCGCAAGGCACGGAAGTGAAGTTCCTGCGTGACGGCAAGACCGCGACGGTCGCATTCTTCAAGCAAGGCACCGTCGCTACGATCGCTACCAACGGCAAGCCGGATGCTTCCATCGAGATGTCCGACCAAAGAACTCCGACCAGCGACGAATACACGATGGTGATGGCCGCCAGCCTGCCGCTGGCACTGCATGCGGCGCCAGAGCGCATCGCGGTGATCGGCTGGGGTTCGGGGTTGAGCACGAATACGCTGTTGGGCAGCAAAACGCCGAAAGTGGTCGATACCATCGAGATCGAGGCGGCGATGCATACGGGCGCCGAGGGCTTCGGGAACCGTGTGCTGCGGGCCTACATCGACCCGCGCAGTCAGTTGCATATCGACGATGCGCGGACGTTCTTCTCCACGGGAAAGAAGCAGTACGACGTGATCGTCTCCGAACCGTCGAACCCCTGGGTCAGCGGCGTATCGAGCCTGTTCACGCGTCAGTTCTACCGGTTCCTGAGCAAGCATCTGGAACAGGACGGCGTGCTGATCCAGTGGATACAGACATACGAACTGAATGACCCGCTGTTCTTCACGATGGTGGCGGCGCTGATCGAAGAATACCCGCATGTCGAAGCGTACCTGACCAATACCTCGGACGTGATTTTCGTGGCGTCGCATGTGCCGATCCGGGATTTCGATGTCTCTCAGCTGCGGGATCCGGGGCTGCTGAAGGATCTCGAGCGCCTGCGTTTGACCTCGGCGGCCGATCATGAGGTTCGACGCTTCGCCAACCGCGAAGTGCTTGCGGGTCTGGTCGAACTGTACGATGCGCCCGTGCATACGGATTTCCATCCGACGGTCGCACTCGGCGCCCCAAAGGCCCGTTACAAGGGGGAAACGGTCAAAAGCGTAATGAACCTAATGGGGGTTGGCATGCCGGTGCTTGAATTCACCGGCGGGCGCAGCCCCGTTGCGGTTGATGCGAGCGTGCATGAAGTGGCGGCCAGCATGGCCGTCAACGACCATGCGAACGCGCGGCGGATTCGCGAGCGCATGCTTGGGACCGGCAACGGGGAAGGCTTGAAGCCCGCAGTCGCTGAGAAACTGGATGCGCTCATGTCGGCCCAGACCGGAAAGGCAGAGTGGCTGGATGCCGCTTCGGTGATCGCCGATTTCAGCATCGGCTATCTGACGCCGTCGGATCTTGAAGGCGTCTGGATCAAGCCGGCATGGGTCGGAGAGCGGGCGAAGGATCCCGAAATCGCGGCGGTGCTGGCCGCCTATGAGGCCACGGCCAAGCGCGATGCGGTGGCGATGTACACCACCGGCGTGGCGGGACTGAAGGCGGTGCCGGTCGGAGCGCCGGCCCTGGTACGCGACCACCTGCTGGTCATCGCGATGCTGGGTGCGGTCGGGCAGGGTAAGGGCGATCTCGCGGTCGCCCTGGAGCGCGAGCAGGGCGCCACGGTACGCGTCAGCAACGTCTACTACTGGACCGCACGCGCCTATATCCCCGCATGGCTGCAGGCGACAGGGCGCGCGAAAGTCATTCGATCCCCAGCTTCTTGAGCTTGTAGCGCAGCGCGCGGAAGGTAATCCCGAGCGCTGCGGCGGTCTTGGTCTTGTTGTAGCGGTGTTCCTGCAGCGCCTGCTGGATCGCGTTGCGCTCGATTTCCTCGATGTACGAGGGCAATGCGCTGGTGCTGGTGTCGCGTGGGTTGCTGCCCCTCGGGTCCGCAGCGGGCGGCAGACCGGCCTGCGGCTGCGGAGGAGGATTGGACAGGCCCATCGCCACTGCAGGCGACGATGCCGTCGAAGTGGGGGCGATCGAAGCGTGCTGCATGTTCGGCAGCCGCAGGTCGCGGGCATCGATGATTTCGCCATCGGCCATGGCCAGCGCGCGCTCGAGGATGTTTTCCAGTTCGCGGACATTGCCAGGGAACGGGTAGATCTCCAACGCGGCGACCGCTTCGGGCGACAGCACGGGGGCGCGCCGCTTCATGGCATAAGCGAGCCGTTTGAGGATGGCGTCGGACAGCAGCGGCAGGTCGCCGGCGCGCTCACGCAGCGGCGGCACGTCCAGTTCGATCACATTGATGCGATAGAACAGGTCGTGGCGGAACTTGCCTTCCGCTACCAGCACGTCGAGGTCCTTGTGGGTCGCCGAGAGGATGCGCACGTCGACCGGCACTTCGGCATTCGCGCCGACTGGGCGCACTGTCTTTTCCTGGATGGCGCGCAGCAGCTTGACCTGCATGGACAGCGGCAGCTCGGCGACTTCGTCCAGGAACAGCGTGCCGCCGTCGGCGGCCGAGAACAGGCCGGGTTTTTCGGTGTGGGCGCCGGTGAAGCTGCCTTTCTTGTGGCCGAAGAACTCGCTTTCCATCAGCTCGGCCGGGATCGCGCCGCAGTTGACCGGAATGAACGGGCCGGCCGCGCGAGACCCCTGGGCATGGATGGTGCGTGCGACCAGTTCCTTGCCGGTGCCGGATTCGCCGCTGATATGCACGGGTGCCTGGCTGCGGGCGACCTTGGCGATGGTGTCGCGCAGGCCGACCATGGCTGGGGAATCCCCGAGCAGCAGAGTCGAGCCTTCGGGATTGGCCTGGCGGCGGGTGTTGAGATCGAGCGCCTGGCGCACAAGGCCGCGCAGCACGGTGAGGTCGACCGGTTTGGTGACGAAGTCGAAGGCGCCGCTCTTCAGCGCTTCCACCGCTGCTTCGACATTGCCGTAGGCGGTGATCACCGCGACCGGCGTGGTCGGGAAGCGCGTCGCGATCTCGCTGACCAGCTCCAGACCGGAGCCGTCGGGCAGGCGCATGTCGGTCAGACAGAGGTCGTAGGCCACCGTGCTGAGCATTTCCCGGGCCACGGCGAGATTCGGCGCGGTATCCGTGCGCAGCCCCATTCGGCCCAGCGTGACGACCAATAGCTCACGGATATCGTGCTCGTCGTCGACGATCAATGCACTGCGTTGCTCAGACATGTTGCCCTCCTGCGTCAACTTTAGCCCATTTACGGCAGGGGCGACACCTGCAAGATGTGTCTGGGAGCCTGTTCAAAGTCTCCGCATACACCGCGTTGCGCCGCACCACCCCTGGCGGGCCGCTGCGGCGCAACCCGAAGGGCTGAGCCTGTGGGCGCACGGCGCAGCGTCCTCGCTCGGTCGTGGACGGACGACCACTTCCTCGCTCCTCCTTGCTCCGCACGCCCACAGGCTCAGCGTGGTGCATGCGGAGACTTTGAACAGGCTCTGAGACGCAGCGTCAGGCCGGGAGCAGGGTGTGTTGGCCGGGCATGCTGATGCGGAAACAACAGCCGCCGCCGGGCACCGAGACGTGGTCCAGCGAGGCGCCGTTGGCCCGGCAAAGTTCGCGCGCGATGTACAGGCCGAGGCCGGTGCCGTGCTCCGAAGTGGTGAAGAACGGCCTGAACAACTGCGGCACGACCGCCTCCGGGATGCCGGGGCCGCGGTCGATGATGTCGATCACCGGTGCGTCGTCCAGTCGATAGGTATGCAGCGTGATCCGCGCCGCCTCGCCGGGCAGATGTCCGTGCCGGCGCGCGTTCTGCACCATTGCGGTCACGATCTGATGCAGGTGTTTCGGATCGATCAGCGCCGGCACCATCGGCTGCGGTGCGGCGAGTGTGATGTTGTCGGTCTCGTCGGGCACGCTCTGGCGGAATTCCTCGATGAAATTGCGCAGGAAACTCACCAGTTCGATGTGCTCGGCGGTGGCGCGTTCGCGCCGTGCGAGGCCCAGCACGCTTTCGACGATGCTGTTGGTGCGCATGCATTGCTGATGGATGATCTGCACCATCCGGCGGTCCCCGTCGGGCAGATCGCGCGATTCTTCGAGCAACTGCGCGGCGTAGCTGATCGCCGCCAGCGGATTGCGGATTTCGTGGGCGAGGCTGGCGGAGAATCTGCCCATCGCCGCCAGGGTCAGCGATTCCGCGCGTCGCGACACCAACGACGTGTCGTCGAGAAAAATCAGGGTGTTGTCGCTGTTGGCGAGCAGTCGGGCAAAGCGCGGCACCACCTCGAACTGGTCGCTGCCAAGGCGCAGCGGCGTGTCGTTGCCCAGTCCGTTTCGCAGCCATTCGCTCAGGCGCAGCGCCAGTTCGGGCGCGGCTTCGGCGAGATTGCGGGTACCGGCGGCGCCTTCGCCCAGCAGCAGCATCGCCGCTTCGTTCGCGAGCCTGATCTGGGCCTCGCGGTCGACCAGCAGCACGCCGGTGCGCATGCGGCGGATGATGAGTTCGTTGATCTCGGCCAGCCGGATCGCTTCGGCACCGCGGCGTTCGGCCAAGGCCTCGGTGGCGCGCATCTGCACCCGCAGCTGGTGGGTCAGCGTGGCGATCGCGAGGAAGCTGACGGTGAACATCATCAGTTCGGCCATCGGGCGCGGCTGCTGCTGTTCGATCAACAGGGTCCAGAGGTAGGCGATGGCCAAGGCAGCCGATGCCGAGGTGGCGACCATCAGGCCGGTACGCAACGACAGCAGCAGCGAGGCCGAGCCGACGTTGAACAGCAGCATGAGGGCGACCCCCGAACCCGCCGAAGGCACCGCATGCGCGACCAGGGCCGCGACGAGAATATCGATCCCGACGCCGATCAGCGTCGGGCCGGCGAGGGTCTTGGCTCTGCGCGCCTGCAGCATCAGGACCAGGGCGATCAGGAAGTAGGCCACCGACACTCCGGCGACCAGATCTTCATGGCCTTTCTGCGGCTGCAGGGTCGCCACCGGGCCGAAGACCAGCAGGCCCAGCAATCCCGCTTCCAGCACGCGGTACAGCGCGAACAGATAGAGTTCGCGGCGCTGGTAATCCAGGGCGGGCTGGGCGGAGGCGTTGGACAAGCTCAAGCCGGGCGTCCGTGGAAAAGTTGCGGCGAGTATAGGCGGCCCGGGCGCGTTGGCGTGTCCGGGCTGGCGGCGCCGGCTGTATCCGGGTTGGCCGTAGCTCCGCGCATCGGCGACAATAGCGTCCTGTCCGTCGCTGTCCGGTACGATCCGGCGGCGCAGCCCCCGCACCCAGGTGCGGTTCGTCTTTCCCGCATGGAACCCACATGAACTTCCACGAATATCAGGCGAAGCAGTTGTTTGCCGACTACGGCATCGCAGTTCCGGCAGGCCGAGTCGCGCGCACCCCGGAGGAGGCCGTCGATGCGGCCAAGGCCATCGGCGGCGATTTCTGGGTGGTGAAAGCCCAGATCCATGCCGGCGGCCGCGGCAAGGCCGGCGGCGTCAAGCTGGCCAAGACCTACGACGACGTCCGCGAATACGCCAAAGGCATGCTCGGCAAGACCATGACCACCTATCAGACCGCTGGCGTCGCGCTTCCGGTCGACAGCGTGCTGGTGACCCAGGCCACCGACATCGCGCAGGAGCTGTACCTGTCGGTGCTGGTCGATCGTTCGAGCAAGGCGATCACCTTCATCGCCTCCGCGGACGGTGGCGTCGAGATCGAAAAGACCGCAGTGGACAACCCCGATGCGATCAAGACTCTCGACGTGAACTACGTGCAGGGCCTGCAGCCTTACCAGTGCCGGGACATGGGCTTCGCGCTCGGCCTCAACGCCAAGCAGGTCGGCCAGCTCACCAAGATCATGCTGGGCCTGTACAAGCTGTTCAACGAGAAGGATCTGGCGCTGGTCGAACTGAACCCGCTGGCGATCCTCACCAACGGCGATCTCGCGGTGCTCGACGGCAAGATCAACTCCGACGACAACGCTACCTTTCGTCACCCGGAACTGGCCGCGATGCGCGACATCCGGCAGGAAGACGAGACCGAAGTGCTGGCCAGCCAGCACGATCTGAACTACGTCACCATGGACGGCAACATCGGCTGCATGGTCAACGGCGCTGGCCTCGCAATGGCGACGATGGACGTGATCAAGCTCAATGGCGGCCAGCCGGCGAACTTCCTCGATGTCGGCGGCGGCGCCAACAAGGAGCGCGTGACCGAAGCGTTCAAACTGATCCTGCGCGATCCCGACGTGAAGGCGATCTTCGTCAACATCTTCGGCGGCATCGTCCGCTGCGACATGATCGCCGAGGGCATCATCGCCGCAGTCAAGGAAGTGGATGTGAAGGTGCCGGTGATCGTGCGTCTGGAGGGCACCAATGTCGAAAAGGGCAAGGAGCTGCTGAAGAACTCCGGCCTCGCGATCATTCCCGCCGACGACATCAACGACGGCGCCAAGAAAGCGGTCGCGTCGGTCAAAAATTGACTGTGGGAGGGGCTTCAGCCCCGACACCGATCCGTCGCGGCTGAAGCCGCTCCCATACAAGTAAATCCAAGGATTCCCATGTCCGTTCTCGTCAACAAGCACACCAAAGTCATCGTCCAGGGCTTCACCGGCCAGCAGGGCACCTTCCACGCGCAGCAGATGCTGGAGTACGGCACTCAGGTCGTC
>JBIITV010000032.1:0-38792 GCA_044340325.1 Lysobacteraceae bacterium | reverse complement strand
GCAAGTGACCAATTACGTACGCAATGCTTCGCCCGACGTCGTGCTGATCCATCTGGGCACCAATGATATTTTCCGGAGGGATGCTCCCGCCGATGTCGCTCAGGAACTGGGTGGTCTGATTGACACGATTCGTGCGGCCAAACCCGACGTGCGGATACTGCTTTCAAAATTGATTCCCTCTGAGTATTTCCCTGCAGACTTCACCGCACTCAATGTATCGATCGATGGCGTTGTATCCGGCCGCAACAACTCTTCATCTTATCCCCGGGTCATCGTCGTGGATCAGGCATCTGGGTATCAGCAGGAAGTTGACAACTACGACGGAGTACACCCGGCACCTACAGGGGAAATGAAGATCGCTACCAAATGGAGCGAAGCCATTTTGGCCCTGCGCACTCCATAGGCGAATACGAGGCAATGCTGAGCAAGTCCATTTTGGACTTGCTCAGCGATAGAACCTTTCCGCACCCTGCCGGGACTTGACCAGCCATCCGGCTGTTGAAACCGTCGCGTCTGCAAAAGCGGTGCGGTTAAGCCGCGGGCGTACCGAAAATCCGGTCGCCTGCGTCGCCGAGGCCCGGCAGTATGTAGCCGTGATCGTTCAAACGCTCATCAATGGACGCGACGAACACCTCGGTGTCAGGATGCGCTGCTGCCAGTGCCTGCAGGCCTTCCGGTGCGGCAACCAGAAAGATCGCCTTGATCCGCGCGATGCCAGCCGCTTTCAGCGTCTTGATCGCGGCGATGGCGCTGCCGCCGGTGGCCAGCATCGGATCGATCAGCAGCGCGGTGCGTCCGGCGATGTCGTGCACCAGGCGCTCGTAATAGGCGTGCGGCTGCAACGTGTCTTCGTCCCGGCGCAGTCCGATCACGCTCACTGGCGCCGACGGCAGCAGCACCTGCACACCCGGCAGAAACCCCAGGCCCGCGCGCAGGATCGGCACCAGCGTGATCTGCGCCTGATCGCAGTGGCCGACGGTCAGCGGCCCGGCCCAAGTGTCGATGTCGGCATCGTGCAGTGCGAGATCGGCGGTGGCTTCGTATGCGAGCAGGGTGGCGACTTCGCCCACCACCTGTCGGAACAGCGCTGTGCCGGTGGCGGCATCGCGCAGGATCCCGAGTTTGTGGCGGACCAGCGGGTGGCGGACTTCGATGGTTTTCATGGAGGCAAGCCTAACCGAGGAGTGCGCTGTAGCGCATCGGTCAGCAGTGGACTGTTCTCGCGAAACGCGCGATCTCTTCCACGCAGCGGTCGGTGCGGGTCTGCAGCAGCAGGTGTGGTCCGTCGAGGGCGACCTGCTGCACATTTGCAATACTTTCAAAGATTTGTCGACTGGCACCCGGGCGCAGCAGACGGTCGTGATTCGCCTTCAGCGACAGCGTCGGCACCGCGATGCGTACAAGACGATCCGATACGCCGATCCGCATCGCGGCGGCGGCGCGTGCGCGCTGTACTTCCGGAGCGACTTCATCGAGCGCGGCGCGCAGCGTGCGTCGCAGTGAGGGGGTGCTCCAGCGGCCCAGCAACACCGCCGACAGCACAGCCGTGGGAAGCGCGCGGGTCGGCGCGAAGCGGGCCAGCGAAGCGAACGGCCCCAGCAGCGGCACCGGGGCGCGCGCGAACGTCGTCGACAGCACCAAACCGGTCAGATTCGGCGGTGGGTCTGCGGCGATCGAAATCGCGGTCGGACCGGAAAACGATTCGCCGAGCAGCACGAACGGCGCGTCCTGCGGCAGCGCGGCACGGACGAAAGCTTCCAGTTCGCGATAGCCGAGGACGACGTCGGTCGGATAGGCGATGGCGTCCACCGATGCGAACGATGATCGTGCGGCGGCCATGAAGTCGTGCAGCATCCGCGTGGTGCCGTCGAGTCCTGGCAGGATGCAAAGATTCGTCATGCGCGTGTGGCGTATGCGGCCTCATAAAAAGAAAGCCGGACAGCGCCGGCTTTCTTCGTGTGCATCATCGGGCGACGACTCAGGCCGCAGCGGCCTGCTGCTGGCGCGGGCCTTCCAGCAATGCGCGTTTGACCATGCCGATCAGCAGATCGAGCTCGTCGGAAGTCACCGCGAACGTCGGGGTGAAGCGCAGCGAGTTTTCGCCACCGTGGATCACGCCGATGCCGCGTTCGCGCATCCATTCTTCTGTGGAACCGGTGCCGTAGCCTTTGAACTCGGGCGACAGTTCGCAGGAGAACAGCAGGCCGGTGCCCTGCACCTTCGTGATCAGGCCCGGAAGTTCGGTCTTCAGCGCTTCGAGCTTGGCGATTGCTTCCTTGCCCTTGTCGCGGATGTTCGCGCGCAGTGCCGGCGTGAGCAGACCCAGGACGGTGCAGGCCACGTCCAGCGCGCGCGGGTTGGTGGTCATGGTGTTGCCGTAGATGCCTTTGCGATACAGGCCGGCGGCGCGTTCGTTCACGGCCAGCACCGACAGCGGATACTGCGCGGCGTTGAGCGCTTTGGAATAGGTTTCCATGTCCGGCGCTTCGATGCCCTCGAAGCCGGGGTAGTCGACGATCGACAGCACGCCGTGGGCGCGGATGCCGGCCTGGATCGAGTCGACCAGCAGCAGGGTGCCGTGTTCGCGGGTCAGGCGGCGTGCGGCATCGTAGAACGCGCGCGGCACCGCGCGGCCGGGGTCGCCTTCGCCCATCACTGGCTCCAGGAACATCGCTTCGATATGCCAGCCTTCGCGCTCGGCGTCCGCGAACGCCTGTTCCAACTGCTCGATGCTGTAGGCCTCGATGGTGATGGCCTGGCCGGCGTGATGCTGGTAGCTGCCGAGGTGTGCGGCATAGGTCTTGCGCGAGGAGTCCGAGTACAGCGCCGGCAGCTCGGTGCGGCCGTGGAAGCTGCCCTTGACCGAGATGCGCTTGACCCGGCGACCGGCGTGCGGCGCGCCCGGGTCGGTCATCAGCTTGGTGTTGACGTCGGCGATGCGGCCGGCCAGCGACACCGATTCCGAACCCGAGTTCAGGCACAGGAATTTCGCGTACGGGCAGCCGCCGATGGTGTTGCCGACTTCGGCGCGGATCGTACGGTCGAAGCGCAGCTGCGCCAGACTCGGGGTCATGATGTTGGCCATCACCTGGGGCTTGACCATCGTTTCGATGACCGCCTTCGGGGTGTGGCCGAACCCCAGCATGCCGTAGCCGCCGGAGTCGTGGATCACCGCGCCCTTGAGAGTGACGATCCAGGCGCCCCGTGCCGACAGCGCGACGTAGGGGTTGACCGTGTCTGTCGAATAGAAGTTGACGAAGCCGGCCTGCACTGCCTGCACTTGGGCGTCTTCGTCCAGATCGAGCAGCTCGGCGAATTCGTCGCGGATCGCGGCGTAGTCTGCGGCTGCGGCGGCGATCGCATCGACCAGATCGGGATGCGATGCGGCGAAACGGAGGATCGTGGCGTCGTCCAGTCCCTGGGTGCGGCGTTTGCCGCCGTGGGCACGGAGCGGGGAAAGGGTGTCGAGCAAAGCCATGGTGGCCTCCGGCAGAGAGCGTCGAAACGACTATTATCGCGATAAATCTGTCGTCCGACAGTTGTGATTTTCATGGAATTCGATGATATTTCGTCGAATCGACGAAAGGCATCGGCAAAAATCATCAGCATGATGAAACTCAGCGACACCGACCAGCAGTTGCTCTCACTTTTGCGTGAGAATGCCCGTGCGTCCACGGCGGAGATCGCACGCCGGCTGGGTCTGTCGCGGACCACCATCCAGAGCCGCATCGAGCGGCTGGAGCGGGAAGGCGTGATCAGCGGGTATACCGTTCGCGTCCACGATGCATACGAACGAGGGCTGGTCCGCGCCCACATCATGATCACCGTTCAGCCCAAGCAGATGACTTCGGTGGTGACGGCGTTGCGGGCAATGCCCGAATTGCGGTCCCTGCATTCGGTCAGCGGCGGCTCCGACCTGATCGCCATTGGTGCGGTATCGGCCGTCAGCGAGATGGACGTACTGACCGACCGGATCGGCGCCATCGAGGGCGTGGCCCGCACCACGTCATCCATCGTGCTGTCGACCAAGTTCGAGCGCTGAGGCAGGGCCGGCTGCTGCGGCGGCTACAATGCGCCGCCCTGACATCTGCCGCGATGAAGAAATCCGACTTCCATTTCGATCTGCCCGCCGACCTGATCGCGCAGGCGCCTCTGCCCGAGCGCTCCGCCAGCCGTTTGCTGGTAGTGCCCCCGGCATCCGCGTCGCTTGAGGATCGGGGCGTACGCGACCTGCCCGAATTGCTGCAGCCGGGCGATCTGCTGATCTTCAACGATACCCGGGTGATCCCCGCGCGCCTGTTCGGCCAGAAGGCCAGCGGCGGGCGGGTCGAGATCCTGATCGAGCGTCTGCTGCCGGACAACGAGGCGCGCGCCCAGATCGGCGCCAGCAAGACGCCGAGGCCGGGCAGCCGGATCGCACTGGATGCCGGCGGCGAGGCCGAGGTGATCGGCCGCGACGGCGAGTTCTACCACCTGCGTTTCCATGTCGATGAAGGACTGGAAAGCTGGCTGCTGCACGCCGGACGTCTGCCGCTGCCGCCGTACATCCGCCGCGAACCCGGGCAGGACGATCAGGAGCGCTACCAGACGGTGTTCGCCAAGGAAGTCGGTGCGGTCGCGGCACCCACCGCCGGGCTTCATTTCGATGAGAGGCTGCTGGAGGCCCTGCGCGCGCGCGGCGTCGAGTTCGGCCACATCACGCTGCACGTCGGCGCCGGCACGTTCCAGCCGATGCGCGCCGAGGATGTGCGCGAGCACCGCATGCACAGCGAGTGGCTGAACGTGGGCGCCGAGCTGGTCGCCCAGGTGCGGCATACCCGCGAACGCGGCGGGCGGGTTGTCGCGGTCGGGACTACGGTCGTGCGGGCGCTCGAGTCCGCCATGCGTATCCACGACGACAGCGCGTCAGGCGAAAGCGTCCGGGAGTTGCAGCCATTCGCGGGCGAAACGCAGATTTTCATCTTCCCCGGCTACCGCATCCGCAGCGTCGACGCCTTGCTCACGAATTTCCATCTGCCCGAAAGCACACTGCTGATGCTGGTGTCGGCGTTCGCCGGCAAGGACCGCGTGTTCGCCGCCTACGCGCATGCGGTGCGCGAACGCTACCGGTTCTTCAGTTACGGCGATGCGATGTTGCTGTTTCCGGCTGCGGAGACCGTACATGCAGCTTGATTTCGCGGCACTGCCGGCGAATGAAGCGTATCGCTGGTTGACCGCGACGGTGACCCCGCGGCCGATCGCCTGGGTGTCTACGCGCTCCATCGACGGCCTCGACAATCTCGCGCCCTTCAGTTTTTTCCAGGTGGTCTGCGACGCGCCGCCGACGCTGATGCTGAGCATCGGTCTGCGCCCCGATGGTGGCGAGAAAGACACCCTGCGCAATCTGCGCGAGCGAGGCGAACTGGTGATCCAACTGGTATCGGCCGCGCAGGCGGAAGCGATGAACGCCACTGCCGCCGCGTTTCCCCACGGCGTCAGCGAGTTCGAGCGTTGCGGTATCGCTCCCACGCCTTCGCAGCGAATCGAACCGCCGCGCGTCGCGGACAGTGCGGTCGCATTCGAATGCCTGCTCGCCGGTATCCAGCCGTATCCGGCAGAGGCGCCGACCCATCATCTCGTGTTCGCGCAAGTGGTCTTCGCGCACATCGACGATGCAGTGCTGGGCGATGCGCGCCATGTCGATTCCGCCAAGCTCGATCTGATCGGGCGCCTCGGCGGCGCGGCCTATGTGCGCACCCGCGATGCATTCCAACTGAAGCGGCCGGCATGAGCGCTTCGTTCCGCAGTCGGCACAGGAGTTCCGCATGTCGCGGATGAGTTTCGAACTGTTCGGCACAGACGGCGTTGCCCGTCGCGGCCGGCTGACCTTTCCGCGTGGCACCGTGGAAACCCCGGCATTCATGCCGGTGGGCACCTATGGTTCGGTCAAGGGTGTGCTGCCGGAACAGATCCGCGCGCTTGGCGCCGAGATCATCCTCGGCAATACCTTTCATCTCTATCTGCGTCCGGGACTGGACGTGATCGCCGATCACGGCGGGCTGCACGGGTTCACGCGCTGGGATGGGCCGATCCTCACCGATTCCGGCGGGTTCCAGGTGTTCTCGCTGGCGCACAAGCGCAAGATCACCGAGGCCGGCGTGACCTTCGCCGCTCCCACCGACGGCAGCAAGGTCTTCCTCGGCCCCGAGGAGAGCATGCGCATCCAGAAAGTGCTGGATTCCGACATCGTGATGATCTTCGATGAGTGCACGCCCTATCCGGCGACCGAAGACGTGGCGCGCAAATCGATGGAGCTGTCGCTGCGCTGGGCCGAGCGCTCGCGGAAAGCCCACGAGGGTAACGATGCGGCGCTGTTCGGGATCGTCCAGGGTGGGGTGCATCACGATCTGCGTACCCGCTCGGCCGACGGGCTGAAGCAGATCGGTTTCGACGGTTACGCCGTCGGCGGCCTCGCGGTAGGCGAGCCCGAGCACGAGCGCAATGCGATGCTCGAGCACACTTGTCCGCAGTTGCCGGCCGACCGGCCGCGTTACCTGATGGGGGTGGGCCGGCCGGAGGATCTGGTGGAGTCGGTAGCGCGCGGGATCGATATGTTCGACTGCGTCATGCCGACCCGGAACGCCCGGAACGGGCACTACTTCACCAGTTTCGGTACGGTCCGTATCCGCAACAGCAAGTACGAGCGCGATCTGCGGCCGATCGAGGAAGGCTGTGGCTGCTATGCATGCAGTCAGGGCTTCAGCCGGTCGTACCTCCGCCACCTCGACCGCTGCAACGAGATGCTGGCGCCGATCCTCGGCACCCTGCACAACCTCTGGTACTACCAGAAGCTCATGGCCGACATCCGCGCCGCCATCGTGGCCGGCCGCTTCGCCGGCTTCCGGGCCGATTTCCATGCGGCGCGCGCGGTCGCGCCGCTTCGCCCGGACTGAACTTTCCGCCGCCGGCCCGGTCATCAGAGGGCCGGACAAGAGGGGCGGACTAGGGCGCGCAGCGGGTTGAAAGCCCGCCGCCCGGCCCGCATGGCATAATCACCAGCTGTTTTGCGCTACGGACCCGCGATGAACCTGCTCGATCTCCTGATTTCCCCCGCCTTCGCCCAAGCCGCTGCGCCGGCCTCGGCCCCCAGTCCCTGGTCGCTGCCCATCATGCTGGGTGGTTTCTTCCTCCTCATGTATTTCATGGTGCTCCGTCCCCAGAGCAAGCGCGCGAAGGAACATCGCACGATGCTCGAGAAACTCGCCAAGGGCGACGAAGTGATCACCAGCGGCGGCATCGCCGGCGTCGTCCGCGAGATCGGCGACAGCTTCGTGACCGTCGAAGTGTCCGACAACGTCACCCTGCGCGTACAGCGTGGCGCCATCGGCCACGTGCTGCCCAAGGGCACGCTGAAATCGCAGTAATGCTTTTCCGCTGATCTTCCGATCCACCTCGAATGCGGCCGGTCGGATGACCGGACGCGGTGCTCCTCATGCTCGAATATGCCCGTTGGAAATACGTCGTCATCCTGCTCGTGGTGCTGCTCAGCGCGTTGTACGCGCTGCCCAACGTCTTTCCGCAGGATCCTTCCATACAGATCTCCGCCAATCGCGGTCTGGCGATCGACGATGCGCTCAAGCAGCGCGTGTCGCAGGTGCTGGACAAGGCCGGCCTGAAAGCGAAAGGCATCGAGAAGCAGGACAAGAACCTGCTGGTGCGCACCGCCGATCCGGATACCCAGAGCAAGGCTGCGGACGCGCTTCGTGAAGCGTTGGGCAGCAACTACGTGGTTGCGCTCAACCTTGCGTCCAACGTTCCGTCCTGGTTGTCGGCGGTCGGCGGCAAACCCATGGCGCTCGGTCTGGACCTGCAGGGCGGCGTGCACTTCCTGATGGAGGTGGACAAGAAATCCGCGATCGACAAGCGGTTCGACGCCTATCTTTCCGATATCCGCAGTTCCCTGCGCGACGAGAATCTGGGTTACGAGTCGGTCGAGCGCATCGATGAAAACACCATGGTCGTCACCCTGACCCAGGGCGTCGATGCGACCAAGGCGCAGGGTCTCATCCAGAAGAACCTGAGTGCCATCGCCGCCGATGCCGGCGGAATCGCGGTGCCGAATGCGTTCACCTACCAAGCCACCGGAAACACCGTGCGGGTCGTCGTTTCCGACGAGATGATCCGGCAGATGACGCTCAACGCGATCGAACAGAATCTGGGCACTCTGCGCAACCGCATGGGCTCACTGGGCGAGCCCATCATCCAGCGTCAGGGCGCCGAACGCGTGCTGGTGCAGCTGCCGGGCGTCCAGGACACCGCAGCGGCCAAGCGTCTTCTCGGCGCCACTGCGACGCTCGAATACCGCGGCGTCTACGAGGGCAATGCCGCCGATGCGCGCGACACCGGCAATGTGCCTCCGGGCGCACGCCTGTATGCCAGCCGCGATATCGGTCCGGACGGCAAACCGCTCCCGGTGTTGCTCAACAAGCGGATCATCGTGTCTGGTGAGGACATGGTCAACGCGACCAGCACAGTGGACCAGAACGGTCTGCCAGCCGTGTCGGTCACGCTCAACAGCTCCGGCGGCCAGCGCATGCTGCAGTTCACCAGCGAAAACGTGAACAAGCCGATGGCGGTAGTGTTCATCGAGCGCATTCCGCAGGTGCGCATCGTCGACGGCAAGGAAGTGAAGAGTTTCCAGGTCAAGGAAGAGGTCATCTCCGTCGCCAACGTCAACGAGCCGTTCGGAAAGCAGTTCCAGACCACGGGCCTGGAGCGTACGGAAGCGGAAGGGCTGTCGAAGCTGCTGAAGGCGGGCGCGCTCGCCGCACCGATGTATTTCGTCGAAGAACGCACCGTCGGCCCGAGTCTCGGCAAGCAGAACATCGAGCGCGGCGTGAAAGCGGTCCTGTTCTCTTTCGGCTTCGTGCTGCTGTTCTTTCTGTTGTATTACCGTGTGTTCGGTCTCATCACCTGTGTGGCGCTGCTGCTGAATCTGTTGATGGTCGTGGCGGCGATGTCTTTCCCGGGCGTCAGCGCGACGATGACGCTGCCGGGTCTGGCGGGCCTTGCGCTGACCGTGGGCTTGTCGGTGGATGCCAACGTGCTGATCAACGAGCGCATACGTGAAGAGTTGCGCGCCGGGCTGCCTCCGCAGACCGCCATCGCCACCGGCTACGACCGTGCCTCGGGGACCATTCTCGACGCGAACATCACCGCGTTCCTCGCCGGCCTGGCCATGGCTGTGTTCGGTACCGGCCCCCTGCGCGGCTTCGGTATCACCACGATGCTCGGTATCGCCACGTCTGCCTACACAGCAGTGTCGGTTTCGCGCGGCATCGCCACGCTGGTCTACGGCCGCCGACGCAAACTGCAATCGATCGCGATCTGAGGGAGCGCATCCATGAAGCCTTTCAACCTGTTCCCCTACGACAGCACTTTCGATTTCATGCGCCTGCGCATGGCGTCGCTCGTCGTCGCCGCGCTCATCATGTTCGTCGCCATCGGCGGCATGCTCACCAAAGGGTTTAATTTCGCCCTGGACTTCACCGGCGGCGTTGGCGTCGAACTTGGTTACGATAGACCGGTCGACGTCGAGGGCGTGCGCGCCCGACTCGACGCTGCCGGCCATACGAGCGCTCAGGTGCAGACCTTCGGCTCCGGCAAGGAACTGCTGATCAGGCTGCGCAACGACGCAGCCAAACAGAGTGGAGAAGACCCGACGGCCAGCATCGCCGAAAGCGTTCGCGTGGCGGCATCCGAGCCGGGCAATCCTGCACGGAAGCTCAAAAGCGCAGAGATCAGCGCCCAGGTCGGCCGCGAACTGGCGTGGAACGGCCTGCTCGCGGTGGTGTTCGTTGTGCTTGGCTTCCTGATCTACATTTCGTTCCGGTTCGAGTGGAAATTCGCGGTCGCGGCGATCATCACCACGCTGCACGATATGGTCATCGTGGCGGGCTGGTTCGCGCTAACCGGGCACGAGTTCGACCTGACGGTACTCGCCGGTCTGCTGTCGGTGATGGGCTACTCGATCAACGACACCATCGTGGTCTTTGATCGTGTCCGCGAAAATTTCCGCGGCATGCGCACCTCACCGATGGACGTGCTCAACAAGTCGATCAACCAGACACTGTCGCGTACGGTGATCACTTCGTTCGTGGCGTTGTTGACCGTGCTCGCCCTGTATCTCTATGGCGGCGGATCGCTGAAGGGCATGGCCGAAGCGCAGATCATCGGGATCGTGATCGGCACCGTCTCCTCGATCTTTGTGGCTTGCCCGCTGCTGCTGTGGTTGGGCGTGAGCAAACAGGATCTGCTGCCGAAGGCGCGCGATGAGGCCGAGCTCGCGCGTCGCCCCTGATCGCAGGCTCCGCGCCACGAAAAAGGCCGCGCACAATGCGCGGCCTTTTTCGTTCTTGCGATACAGCGGAAGTGCAGGTCGGGCCGTGGCCCGCTGCGATACACATGAAATGCGGGTCGGGCCGTGGCCCGCGGCGATACACCAGAAATGCGGGTCGGGCCGTGGCCCGCCCGGGAGTCGATATCAGTCGAAGGTTTTGGCGTAACCGGTGTTGACCAGGGTTTTCTGCAGCGGTTCGATGATGCGCACGTTCGCTGCGACGACCTGACGCGAGCCGCTGTCGACATGCATCGGGCCGAGCGCCGCGCCGCGGAAGTCGCACACCCGGCCGCCGGCTTCGCGCACCATCAGAATGCCGGCAGCGATGTCCCAGGCTTTCACGCCGGCTTCGAAATAGCCGTCGTAGCGGCTCGCGGCGACATAGGCCAGGTCGAGCGCGGCGGAACCCGCGCGGCGGATGTCCTCCGCCTGCACCAGCAGCGATTTGATGCAGTCCAGCTGTGCATCCGCGCGCTTGCGTTCGCGCGGCGCGAAGCCGGTGGCGAGCATGGCGCCTTCGAGTTCCCTGCGTTCGGAAACGCGGATGCGATGGCCGTTCAGCTGGGCGCCGCCGCCGCGGCTGGCGGTGAACAGTTCGTTGCGCAGCGGATCGAAGATCACCGCATGCACGGGTTCGGCGGCTTCGCACAGCGCGATGGACACGCACCAGTGCGGGATGCCGCGGAGATAATTGCTGGTACCGTCGAGCGGATCGATCACCCAGGTGAAGCGGCTGGCGCCGCGATTGCCTTTCTGCTGCCCGCCTTCCTCGCCGAGCACGGTGTAGTCGGGATGCGCGCGGCGCAATTCCTTGACGATGGCCGCTTCGGCCAGACCATCGATCTCGCTGGCGTAATCCATCCGGTCCTTCTCGACCACCTCGATCGCTTCCAGCCGGGTCAGATGCCTCAGCAGGATGGTGCCGCCGGCGCGAGCCGCCTTGATCATGACGTTGACAGCGGGCTGATGCATCGCGAACGACTCCGTGCGCCACGGATGGCGCCAGCGAAAAGGACAGGGGAAAAGAACGTTGCGGTTCTGGACCGCGCGACAGTTTAACATTGCCGCCATGTCCTCCGCTTCCGCAGCATTCCCCGCCGAACGTCTCCGCATCGTGCTCGTCGGTACCCAGCATCCCGGCAACATCGGCTCGGCCGCGCGAGCGATGAAGACCATGGGCTTCTCGCGTCTGGTGCTGGTGGCACCGGAGCGGTTTCCCGACCCCGAGGCCTACGCGCTGGCGGCCGGTGCGAACGATGTGCTCGAGACCGCAGTCCGGGTCGGTTCGCTGGCCGAGGCGGTCGCCGATTGCCGGTTGGTCCTCGGCTGTACCGCCCGCAGCCGCCGCGTCGCGCTCGAAGAATTACACCCCCGGCAGGCGGCCGCACGCAGTCTCGTCGCCGCGCGGGCCGGCGATGAAGTGGCGCTGGTGTTCGGCCGCGAGCGGACTGGGCTGGAGAACGACGAACTCCAGCTGTGCCATGCCGCCGTGCATATCCCGGCCAACCCGGACTACAGTTCGCTCAACCTCGCCGCCGCAGTGCAGGTCTTGGCATACGAATTGCGTGTAACTTCCCTTACGGATTCGACACCGCCGCCGGTCTTGCCCCTCGGTGAGGTCCCGGCGCACCAGACCCGGAGCGAACCCCCTGCGACCCACGCCCAGCTCGAAGGCTTTTTTTCGCAATTGGCGGAGACCCTGGATGCGATCGATTTTCACAAGGGCCGGACGCCGGCGGCTGCGCTGCGCAAGTTCAGACGCCTGTTCCTGCGCGCCGACCTCGATGCCCGCGACGTCCGGCTTTTGCGCGGTTTTCTGGCAGATGCGAAGCGCATGGCCGACATCGCCGAAGGCCGTCTGCCGCCGCCGCATGCGTCCTGATGTCGGCTTGTCGCAGCGTGGCGCAGCAGGCCCCGGTCGATCGTTCTCCAGAAGCCGTGCGGGGATGACCGGCGTGCCGGAGCATTGACCTTGGCCCGCCCATTCGCATGGCTTGTGGCGTTGCTGATCTTGTGCGGTGCGGTGCCGGACGGGGCAGCCGCTGACGAGAAGCGTCACATTCTGGTCCTGGGGCGCATCAGCGACGACCCCAAGACGCATTACGAGCAGTTGAAGCCGCTGCTGGATTACGTGGTGCCGCGCATGGCCGATGTGGGCATCCGCGAGGGGCGGGTGCTGATGGCTCGAGACGCACAGCAAATGGCCAGCTATCTGCGTCGCGGTCAGGTCGACTGGGTCACCGAGACCGCCGGCACTGCGATGCTGCTGCAGCAGCGCGGCAATGCCCAGCCGTTGTTGCTGACCGAGCGCGATGGCGCCAGCCGCTATCGAGGGGTGCTGTTCGTGCGCCGGGACAGCGAGTTGAAAAGTCTCGAAGATCTGCGCGGCCGCAGCGTCGCATTCCAGAACAATGCTTCGACCAGCGCCTATTTCCTGCCGGCGATCGAATTGCTGCGCCGCAAGCTGTCGCTGAGTCTGCTGTTGTCGCCGATGGACAAACCTTCCGACCAGACCGTCGGCTACGTGTTCGCGCGCTCCGAACTGAATGTCGGCGCCTGGGTGCACAAGCGGCTGGTCGATGCCGGCACGATGAGCGACATCGACTGGAACAACCCCCAGCGGTTGCCGCCCTCGTTCCGCAAGGACCTCGAAGTGATCCACATCAGCGAGCCGGTGCCGCGCGCGCTGGAAATGGTTCGCGGCGATCTCGATCCGAAAGTGCAGCGGCGCCTGCGCGAAGTCTTGATCGAGGCCGCAGGCGATCCGCAGGCACGCGAGGCGCTGCAGTATTTTTTCCGCACCACCCGGTTCATGCCGATCGATGACGAGACCCGTCGTGTGCTGGGGCGCTTGAGCATCGGCGTCGCACAGGTGAGGGCGGACGTCGAATGAGTCTTTTCGAAGGGCTGCACGCCAAATTCATGTCGGTGATCGGGCTGACCCTCGTGCTGATGCTGGCGGTCGTCGCCCTGATCTGGCAGCGCCAGACCACGACCCAGGAGGAAGTGCTGCGCCTGAGCCGCGATGCGACCCGCACGCTGGTGTTCGACCGCCTGCGCCAGCGCGGCGAGGCGCAGGTGACGCAGGCGGCCGACCTGCTGATCAATCCGACGTACTACTTCGATCTGGACGCCATCGGCGCCACCACCCGCAGCATCCTCAAGCAGTCCGACGTCAGCTACGTGCTGGTCTACGACGCCAAAGGCAACATCATCCACGACGGTTCCGGCGATATTCCCACCTTCGGTCAGCAGATGCGCGACACGCTAGCGAAGCAGATCATCGCCGCTGGAGGCCCGCTGGTGATGAGCACAGACGAGGTGATGGATGTTTCCGCGCCCATCCGGATCGGCGATCAGCAGCTCGGCGGTGTGCGCGTGGGTTATTCGCTGGTCAAGATCCGCGCGGAAGAAGCGCAGGTGAACCGCGAGATGACCGATCGTCTGCGCGAGATCGGCAATCGTCATCTCGCCTGGATCGGCCTGCTCCTGCTGATGCTGGTGTCGCTGGCGGTGCTGGTCGGCATCGTCCTGCAGCGGGCGCTGGTGCGCCCGATCCGCCAGCTGTCGCGCGCCGCGCGCGAGATCGAAGCGGGCAACTTTTCCACCGCGCTGCCGGTCAATGCGCGCAAGGACGAAGTCGGGACCCTGGTGCGCGCGTTCGCGCGGATGGCCGACAGCATCCAGCGACACGATCGCGATATGCGCCGGATGGCCTACACCGATTCGCTGACCGGGCTGTCCAACCGTCTCGCCTTCCGCGAGACCCTCGATCATCGGCTGATGCAACTGCGCGGCGTCGGCCGTCAGCTCGCGCTGCTGTTCGCCGATATCGACGATTTCAAGCGCGTCAACGACACGCTCGGTCACGATGTCGGCGACGAGGTATTGATCCAGCTCGCGAACCGCATCCGCGAGGTGGTCGAGCGCGCGGGCGGCGACGCCAGCGAGCTGGCGCGCTTCGGCGGCGATGAATTCGTCATCCTCCTGCATGGCGAAGGCGAGCATCCCGACGTCCGCGGCAGCGCGGCGCATCTGGCCGAAACCCTGGTCGCGGAGTTGAGCCGTCCGATTGTGGTCCAGGACCGCCAGGTGTTCCTGGGCACATCGATCGGTGTGACCATGTTTCCGGAGGATGCCTCCGGCGCGACCATGCTGATGAAGAACGGCGACATCGCCATGTATCAGGCGAAGGTTTCAGGCAAGAACTGCTACCGCTTCTACAATCGGGCGATGGATCAGGCGGTGACCCGCCGCGTACGCATCGAGCAGGATCTGCGTGGGGCATGGGAACGCGGCGAACTCACCCTGGCCTATCAGCCGATCTATCGCGTGTCGGACAAGGCCCTGCTGGGCGCCGAGGCGCTGTTGCGCTGGCAACATCCGGTGCACGGTCAGGTGGCGCCGTCGGTGTTCATCGACGTTGCCGAACAGAGCGGATTGATCGAGACCATCGGCCCGGCCGTGATTCGCGCCGCCTGCAAGGATGCGATGCGCTGGCGCCGCGACTCCGCCGCTGCGGACGAACTCTTCGTCTGCGTGAATGTGTCCGCCAGACAGCTGCGCAGCGGCGATTTCCATGAACAGGTCGTCGAGGCGCTCGCCGATACAGGTCTCCCGCCGCGGCTGATGCATCTGGAGCTGACCGAGACCGCCGTGCTCGGCGACGAGGATCAGGCGCGACGCATCCTCTCCAGTCTGCGCGAGATGGGGGTCAAGGTCTGGCTGGACGATTTCGGCACAGGGTTCTCCGGACTCAGTCATCTGCGTCGAGTACCGGTGGACGGTGTGAAGATCGATCGCAGTTTCATCGCCGACATGCTGCGCGATCCGGACGATCTGGCGCTGACCACCGCGATCATCGCGATGGCGCATTCGCTGGGCATGACGGTCATCGCCGAGGGCGTGGAGAAGGAAGGCCAGTGCGATCTGCTGCGCGCGCGCGGCTGCGACCTCGCCCAGGGCTATTGGCTCGGTCACCCGATGAACATGCGCGATTTCACATCGCTGGTCGGCTGAGCGCCCGGGTTCCGATTGCGCACAGATGTTGCCGCAGTGGGTCATGCCGCAGTGGGGCATGCCGTAGTGGGCCCTGCCGCAGTGGATCCTGCGCTCAGCCCAGACTGGCTGCCCACGCCCACAGCATCGCCGCGAGATTGCCGGACACCGCACCGAACACGTAGACCGCTGCCACGCCCGCCGCCCAGGAAATCAGCATCAGCGCGCCATCGCGCTCCAGCAGCGCCAGCGCGTAAAGCAGCAGCAATCCGGCGAACAGGAAATTGGTGAACGGGATGGGCAGCGCCAGCAGCACGCCGAGCAGCACCAGCTGAAGTCCGGTGAAGACCGTCGCCACGGGGTGATCGATCACGATGGTCAGTCGCGGCCGTACCAGTTTTTCCAGCCAGCGGAGCCAGCGGTCGCCGACGCGATCGAAACGGATCAGGGTGCTGCGCTGCGGGCCGCGGCGGGCGATGAAATCCGGCAGCCACGGTTTGCGCAGCAGGATCAGCAGATGCAGGCCGACCAGCACCACCAGTGGGCCGCTGAGCGCGCCGGCGACGCCGGGGATCGGAATGAAGGCCGGCATCGTGGCGATGAACAGCAATACGCCGAAGGTGCTGCGTCCGAGCCCGCCGACAAGATCGCGCAGCGCGAGGTGATCGTCCGGATCGCCGTCGCACAGATTGTCGAGGACCGCGCGCATGCCGTGCGCAACGTCGTCGCGTCCCGGTGTCTTGTGCTCAGAGTCCATCGTCGGCAGCCGCGCTCGCGATCCGTGTGAGCAGGAGCTTGTCGATCCTGGGGCCGTCCAGATCCACCACTTCGATCCGCCAGCCCGACCAGTCGAAGAACTCGCCGGTGTTGGGGATGCGGCCGAAGTGCGCGATCGCCATGCCAGCGGCGGTGTGATAGTCGTGATCGTCGAGGTGCGGCAGGCGCTGGCCGATGAGCTCGCGCAGTTCGTCCACCGGCAGCGAACCATCGACCAGCAGCGAACCGTCCGCGCGTTCGATCACCAGCGCCTCCGAGTCGGGGGTTTCGCCCGACTGCAGCCGGCCGAGCACCGCGCCCATCAGATCGTTCACGGTGACCATGCCGCTGATTTCGCCGTATTCGTCCACCACCAGCGCCAGCGATTGCTGCTCTTCGCGGAAGATTTCAAGCAGTTTCAGCGCGTGGGTGGATTCGGAAACGAACAGCGCCGGGCGCAGGGTCGTGAACAGATCGGGCTCGCGTTCCTGCAGCCGGTCCAGCAGCGATTTCACTTCCAGCAGCCCCAGCACTTCGGCGTCGCTGCCGCGATAGACCGGATAGCGCGAATAGGGCGTTTCCTGCATTTCGGCGAGGTTGTCCTGAAAGCCGGCGTTCGCGTCCAGCCAGACGATGCGGGTGCGCGGGGTCATGATGCTCTCGACGGTGCGGTCGCCCAGCCGCATCACCCGCTGCATCATGTTGCGTTCGTCGTCGTCGATGAGGCCCTGCTCATGGCCTTCGCTGACCAGCAACTGGATTTCTTCCTCGGTGATCGCGTTGCGCGCGTCGTCGCGGATGCCGAGGATGCGTAGCACGCTGCGGTTGATCGCGCCAAGGGCCATGACCACCGGCTTGGAGATGCGCGCCAGCAGGTCCAGGGGGATCGCCACTTTGCTGGCGATGACCTCCGCGTTGGTCAGGGCCAGGCGTTTGGGGATCAGCTCGCCGAAGATCACGGTGCCGACGGTAATCAGGGTCGCGGCGGTGGCCAGCCCGATGGTGGTGGCGTATTCGCGGGCGCCCGGTACCGATCCGCCGAGCCAATCGGCGATCTGCTGACCGATGGCGTCGCCGCCGAGCATGCCGTTGAGCACGCCGATCAGAGTGATGCCGACCTGCACGGTCGACAGCAGATTGTCGGGATGCTCCGCCAGCGCCAGCGCCTTTCGCGCTCCGCGGCTGTGCTCGCCCATCTGTTTCAGCCGCGTTTTGCGCGAGGTCATCAGCGCCATTTCCGACAGCGCGAAGAAACCGTTCAGCAGGATCAGGGCAGTGACGACGAGGAGCTCAAGCACGGCGCGGGGCTCCCCGGCGATGATCCGTCGCGCGGATAACGGGGTGTTTTCGACGGCTTTCGGAGAGCTCCGGCGTCGGGCGGCGCATCAGGGAGAGGGTCACGTGGGTATGTATCGGGGGGTGGAAGGATCATAGCAGGCGGTCATGAATGCGCCGGTCGGTTCCACTCAGCGCCATCGCTGGCCGCCAGGCCCGTGCTGTCATGACCATGACACGACAGCAGCATGGCACGGAGGCACCTGTCATCCCCAGGGAGTTCTTCGAGATCCTGGAAAAAGCGATCGATCGCTGCCATGAAGCCGGTGTAGTCCGCCCATCAGATCGTGCTGAAGAACAGCTGAGTCGCCGCCGTGCTGGCCTTCGTCCTGCTGGTCATTCTGGCCGCGCTCGTTCTCGAATTCATCAACGGCTTCCACGACACAGCCAATGCCAATGCCATCGCCACCGTCGTCGCCACCAGGGTGCTGTCGCCGGGCAAGGCGGTAATCCCGATACCGGCAGCGGGCGGTATCGCAGATGGACTGTTGCGCCTGCTCGAAGCGCTGGGCCTGACGTAAGCCCCCTGACCTTGTGCCGCAACAACAAAGGCCCGCTGCGAAGCGGGCCTTTGTTGTTGCGGCACGCTTCGATCTACAGCAGGTCGCCGCCTGCCGAAAGCGCGCGCTCAAGCTGGTCGCCCATGCCGCCGATTTCCAGGATCAGGCGGTCGACTTCGGCCGCGTCGATGCTGCCGTAGGGCCGGTTCTCGCACAGCTGCAGATAGGGGACGCGGTCGAGTTCGCCGATGGACAGATAGCCGACGCGGCTTTCCCAGTTGAAGGCCAGCGCGCGGCGGCAGTCGATGCCGGTGGTCGGCGCGATCACGGTGCTGACGCGCAGGTACGTGCGGCCATCGTCGTCTTCCAGCTCGGACAGGAAGATCGCCTGATGGCGGCGGCCCTGATCGAGCGACAGCTCGACACAGAGCACGTAGGGCTCCTGCATCGTGATCCGGAAGTCGCCGGACGCGAGGTGGCTGCGGATCTGTTCGAAGTTCTGCATGTGGCGGCGACTCGGGGGAAAAACGTTGCATTATGCTAACCCCCAATGGACGCACTGTCTGCCGCCGAACGCATCTTCGCCGCGATCCGCGCCATTCCGCGCGGAGAAACCGCCGCGTACGGTGTCGTCGCCCAGCGTGCGGGGCTGCCTGGGCGCGCGCGCATGGTCGCGCGGTTGCTGTCGTTGAACGACGATCCCGCGCTGCCGTGGCATCGCGTGTTGCGCTCGGACGGTCGCAGCGCGTTTCCGCCCGGCTCAGCGCAGCGGGAAGAACAGCTCAAGCGACTGCGTCGCGAAGGCGTGCGCATCGACGATCGCGGGCGTGTGCGTGCCGTGAAGCGGGCGAAGTCGCTCGATGAGGAAATCTGGGGCTGATTGCGCACATGCATGTCGGAGCTGCAGCGACGCTCGCGACATCGGCAACGTCGATCGACGTCATCATGTGTTGAGAGATTCACCCCCGATTGGGCTCAAACTCACGCGCGCGGCGCTCTTCGAAACCACCCCGCGATGCTCAAACGCTCGCGCCGCGCCGGCAGCACTTCGTGTTCCAGTTCGCTGAGGAAACAGACACTGCCGCCGACCGGCGATTGATCCGTACTCGTCCCACCCATCGCTTCGTTATCGAAGTACAACCGCAGCGCGCCGCCATCGTCCTGGCCCCAGTCCGCGTTGAGGTAGGTGACCCAAGACACCACGCGCGCATCGCTGTCGCGGAAACGGTCGCGATGGCGCGCGTAACCGCCGCCGGGCGGATAGGCGGCATAGTGCGCTTCGCATGTTTCAAGACCGAGAAACAGACTGCGGTTGAGTCCCACGCGGATCGCGTCGAGCCCAGTGAGGAAGCGGCGTGCCGGGTCGCCGCAGCGCGGGTCGTCCAGCCAACAGGTGACGTCCGCACGGATGTCGTTGCGCAAGGCACGGCCATCGCTGCGACCCACGGCGGCGGGCGAGAGATCGCCGGTCGATTGCAGTCGTCGCAGATCGTCGCGCAGATCGTCGCGCAATGCGGAGTCGGGCCAGTCCGCGATCCAGCAGACGCCATGGTCGCGCAACGCGTCGGCGAGCAGGCCGGGCGCGCGCGAAAAATCCTCGGAGGCAAGCGCGGGAAGTACGGTCATCCCGGTATCATAGTCGCGGCATCGAATGGCCGATCATTCGGATGCTTCTGTTCCGGCGCCTCTCCCCCAAGGATCACGATGCTGTCCAGGTTGCCCGCTGTCACCAAGGTGCTGCTGATCGCCAACATCGCGATCTTTCTGCTGCAGCAGGTCTTCGATGCGTCACCGGACGCGCGCATGAGCGAGTACTTCGCGCTGTGGCCGATCGCGCCCGATGCGTCACTGTTCTCGGGCGATCGCGCCTTCCTGCCATGGCAACTGGTCAGCTATGCGTTCCTTCATGGCTCTCCGATGCATCTGTTGTTCAACATGCTGGCCATGGTGATGTTCGGCGCGCAGTTGGAACATGTCTGGGGCAGTCGCCGCTATCTCACTTACTTCGGCGTCTGCGTGGTCGGCGCCGGTCTCTGCCAACTGGCCCTCGCCAGCGCGTCGGTATCGCAGGGCGGCCCCACCTATGCGACGGTCGGTGCCTCGGGCGGCGTGTTCGGGCTGCTTCTGGGGTACGGCCTGCTGTTCCCGAACCAGCGGGTGATGCTGCTGATTCCGCCGATTCCGATGAAGGCGCGCACACTGGTCATCGTCTATGGCGCGATCGAGCTGATGCTGGGCTTCACCGGGTTGCAGCCGGGCGTTGCCCATTTCGCCCATCTGGGCGGCATGTTGTTCGGCTGGTTGTTGATCCGCCATTGGCGCCGTCCGCCACCGCCGCCGTCCTCGTCGGGGAGCGGTCCGCGTCATCTCCGCGTGGTCAAATGAAAGCGGAGCGGGGGCGTCCATGCCCGGATCGGGTACGCCGACCGGCTGCGGCGGCTGTGGTATGTTCCCGCTCGACGCACGGAGTCCGAGGTCAGCGAGCGGTGGAGCGAGCATGAAGTGGGACCCCTTTCTCGTCCTGGAGCAGATCCTGATCCTGCTGGTGATCGCCAGCCAGATCTGGATTTCGATCAAGGTGATCATGAACGTGGAGGGCGCCGAACAGTACGTGCGCATCATGTCCTTCGCGACCGGCTTTCTGGCGTTCCTGATCACCCGTGCGCTCGGCGTGACCTTCGCGGACCTGATGCTGGCTACGCATTCCGCCGAAAGTCCGTTCGGCATCATCGTCATCGGTGCGATCTTTCCCTTCCTTGTCGGTGTGCTGATCTCCGAGGGCACCATCATCGCGCTGAAGTTGGGCATGCCGGTTCCGATCCGGATGCTGCTGCTGATCGCATCGTTCACGCTATCGCAGGCCGCGTACACCAATTACGTCGCGCTGTATTCCAACGTCACGACCCTGGACAAAGCCTTTATTCCGAATCTGTCGTACTCGGTCGCGGTCGGGCTGTGGCTGACCTTCCGTTACCGCGACAAGCACACGCCCACAGGTCCGAACTAGAGCGCCGAATCCCGCTGCGGTCAATGTCGGAGTGCAAGACAGAACGGCGACCACTGCGGTCGCCGTTTCTGCATCGGCCCCGGGCAGAGCAGCCGGTCCGGATCACCACCAGCCCCACCACGGCCACGGTGCCGGACGTGCGATCACATCCACGCGTTCGCGTACCGGCCACAGATACACGACATCGGCGGCGAGCCGCGGGAAGCGATAGTCGTATTCGCCGATCTTGCGGCTCTCGTAGCCGTCGATGCGGCCGGTGAAGGTGACTTCGCGGGTCTCGGTGAACAGCGCAGGATCGTAGAAACCGCTGCGGCATGCGATGAAGCGGCCCCGGGTGTCGTCGGCGGCCCAGTACGGCCGGCCGGTCGCGTCTAGACGGGTCGAGAGCATTTCGAAACAGGTGCGATCCGCGAGCGGCTCGGTACGGACGATCCGGCCGCCCCAGCGCACCACCGCGCCGGTGCTGTCCTGCTCGACCGCCTGATGCGGAGTGACGTCGGCGAACTCGCCGCGCAGGGGTTTGCTCTGGGTGACGCAGCCGGCGAGGGCGACGGCCAGCGCGGCGATGACGAAAGTGCGTACGTGCATCGAGGTCTCCGGATGATTCAAATGATTCGGTTGTTCGGGATGGGACCGTCAGGAATTGCGGTCACGGCCGGTGCCTGCGCAGGTCTCGGATCAATGCCTCCGCACCCGCGATGCCGCCATGGTCGCGAGCGTACCGCCAATTGACGAAACGTGCGCTGAGCTCGCGCAATGTTTCCGCCTCCGGACGCGCCGCGATCACGCGTGCCACCCACGCATCGGCCGGCTCGTGCAGTGCGCGCCCCAGCCCGAGCCTTCGATAGCGTCGCTCCAGCCGGTGCCAGGCCCGCAACACCGGATCGCGTTCGCGCTCCTGCCGGGTGGTCAGCCAGAGCATGCTGACCATCGCCAGCACGGTGGCGATCACGAACAGCTGGATCAGCCTGGCGGAGTCCAGGTCCGGCACGCCGAACGACTCCAGCAGGCGGCGCTGGCGCGCGGCGTTGTAGCCGAGCACGAAATCGTTCCAGCTGCGGCGCATCCAGTCGGTGATGTTGTAAACCGGAGTCAGCCCGGCGAAGCCGCCGAGCGCGCCCGGCCTGCGGTCGGCGATAGTGTCGTAGATGCGTTCCGGCGCGACCGCTGCGGTCGGATCCACGCGCACCCAGCCGCGCCCCTGCAGCCACACTTCGGTCCAGGCATGGGCGTCGGAACGGCGTACCAGCCAATAGTTGCCGACCGGATTGCGATAGCCGCCGGTATAGCCGGTGACCACCCGCGCCGGAATGCCGGCCGAGCGCATGAGCACCACGAATGCGCCGCTGTAGTGCTCGCAGAATCCAGCTTTCTCGTCGAACAGGAACTCGTCGACGGTGTGCCGGCCCAGCAGCGGCGTATCGAGGGTGTAGGCGAACTCGGCGCGGATCCAGGCGAGCGCGCGCTTGACGATGGCGTTGTCGCTGGCCGGGCCGGCGGGACCGGCATCGCGGCGCCACTGTTCAGCGAGGGCCCGGGTGCGCGGGTTGTAGCCGGCGGGCAGTCGCAGCGCCAGCCGGCGCAATGCTGGATGCAGATCGGTTTGAACCGGATCGGTTCCGAATGTGGCCTGCGGCGCCGAGCGCATGCGCCAGCGGGTGATGCCGTTCAGCGGCGTGTCGCTGCGCAGACTGAAATCCTTGCCGAGCCGGGCGCCGGGCGGCGCGGCCAGCGGCAATTCCAGCGCCACCAGCTGGCTGCGTTCGGTGGGTTCGATCTCCAGTTCGTAGTCGTAGCGCTTCGGGCCTGGCGTGGCTTCCGCCCGCCCCATGGATCGCGACCATTCCACCGCCGTCCAACTGCGGCCGTCGAAATCCCAGAGCACCGGGCCGCGCCAGTACATCTGCGACTGCGGCGGTGCGTCGCCGATGAACGTCGCGCGCAGTGCGGGGCTGTCGTCGGCCACCAGATCGATCCAGTCGCCCGGGGTCATCCGGTCCGACAGTCCGGGGCGGGTCAGGGCGCGTTCGGGCACGCCCCACAGCGGTGCGCTGAACCGGGGGAACAGCCAGAACACTACCAGCGCCAGCGGCAGGCCGATGGCGATCATCCGCGCGACCGCACCGAAACGTCGCCAGGGTTTGGCCGCCGATACGGTCTCGCCGGTTTCGGTTTCCGCCAGTTTCAGCAGCGCCGCCAGCACCGCGATCGCCGCGATCAGACCCAGCGTCAGCGACAGTGGCCCCTGATCCAGCAGAAAGGTCGCGAACGGCGCGAACAGTGCGAACCCGAGCAGGCTGCGGGCGTCGCGCAGTGTGCGCACCTCCACCGGCTTCAGCGCCAGCATCGTCGCCAGCAGTGCACAGCCGGTATCGCGGCCGAAGCGGAATTCGTAGCGCGTCATCACCGCGCCCAGCAGCGCCGCGATCAGCAGAAAGCGCAGCCAGGCCGGCGCCCGTCCTTCGCGCACGAGCAGCGGGATGAGCACCGTCACTGCACCGATGCCCACCGCCAGCAGCGGGGGCACCTGCAGCAGCAACGGCAGCAGACACGCGGCCGATGCAGCCAGCGTCCAGCGCCGTGAGATGGGGTCCAGCACGGCCGCTTCGGGTGTCTGCGACGGGTCAGCCACGGCCTGCCGCCTCCGGCATCAGCGCCAGCGCCTTCAGACAGGCATGCCGATGCGCCATGCCCTGCGCCGGGCCCAGCGGCGGCTGCCCCGGAAGGATCAGACGATAACGACGACCGTCGCGTTCGGCGTCGTCGACCCAGCGCGCGAGTCTGCGGATGCGCGCTTCGTAAGGCAGCGCATTCAATTCGCGCCAGTCCAGATCGATATCGGCGCCGAGCGGCTGTTCGTATTCGCGCACCAGCAATTCATCGCGACGCGCCGAGGGTTTCCAGGCGATGGCGCGGCGTGAATCGCCGCGTCGATACATCCGCAGGTGATGCACGTCGTCGCCGCTGGGATGCATGCGCGCGATGGCCTGATCGCCGCCGCCCTCCGGCAGCGGTGGACCATGCGCTTCGGGCGCCGGATAGACCAGCAGCGGTGTCTCAGGCCAGACGTAGCTCCAGGCCACCGCCACGCCCAGCGGGCGCGTGGTGGAGATGCGCAGGCGCTCCGGTTCCAGCCAGCCGCGACGCGAGGTGGGCAGCTCGATCACCGCTTCGCCCGCGCCCTGTTGCAGCGACAGGAATGCGCTGTGGCCGGCCGAGACGATGCGCAGCCCGCGGCGTTCCCGCCCCGGTTCGGCACGCGCATGCACGCGCAGCTGCAGCGGCTTGCCGGCGCTGACCGGTTCGGCGCCGATCGCGGTGATGCTCAATCCGGACAGCTGCAGGTGTGCGGCGAACAATCCGGTATGCGCGGCGCCGCCCAACAGCAAAGCGAGCATCAGCGCCGGGTTGTTGTTGTAGTTCAGCGCGCCCAGCAGCATTGCCACCAGCAGTGCGCTGAAGAACAGCCCGAAACCGGTTGGCAGCACATAGATGCGGCGACGGTCGAAGCGCACCGGCAGCGCTTCGGGCGCGCGCGGTCTGACCCACTTCGCCGCACGACGTTCGATCCAGCTCCGCAGACCCGAGTCGGTCATGGTGGCCGCCCCTCACCCGTCCTGTCGGGCAGCCTTTCCCCGCACGCGGGGAGAGGGAAGAGCCAGCCTGGCGGGTGAAGGCGATGGGTGAGGGGCATTGGGCACCATCAATCCACAGCCACCGCGTGCAGGATCGATTTCGCCAGCATCGCGCCGTCGCCGCTGTCCGCATCCGCGACCAGACGATGCGCCGCGACCGAAATGAACAGGGTCTGCACGTCTTCGGGCAGCGCGTGCGCGCGGCCGAGCAGCAGCGCATGCGCCCGTGCCGCACGCAGCAAAGCCAATCCCGCGCGCGGCGACAGACCGACGCGTACGCCGGGATGGTGACGGCTGCGTGCCATCAGCTTCTGCACATAGACGATCAGCGCATCGCTGGCGTGCACCGCGCTCACCGCGCGGCGCAGCGCGCGCACGTCGTCGCTGCTGAGCACCGCTTCGCTTTGTGCGATCAGGTCGCGCCGGTCGACGCCGGACAGCAGCGCGCGTTCGGCGTCTTCCGGCGGATAGCCCAGATGCAGCCGCAGCAGGAAGCGGTCGAGCTGCGAGTCGGGCAGGGGATAGGTGCCGGCGAGATCGACCGGGTTCTGGGTCGCGATCACGAAGAACGGATCGGGCAGCGGATGGGTCACGCCGTCGACGGTCACCTGATGTTCCGCCATCGCTTCCAGCAGCGCGCTCTGGGTGCGTGGCGGCGCGCGGTTGATCTCGTCCGCCAGCAGTACTTGCGCGAAGACCGGGCCGGGATGGAACTGGAAGCTTCGCGCCTGGGCATCGAACACCGAGACGCCGACGATGTCCGAAGGCAGCAGGTCCGAAGTGAACTGCACGCGCTGGAAGCCCAGGCCCAGACTTGCCGCCAGCGCGTGCGCGAGCGTGGTCTTGCCCAGCCCGGGCAGGTCTTCGATCAGCACATGGCCGTCGGACAGCAGCGCGACGAAGGCCAGACGTACCTCGTGCGGCTTGCCCAGCACGAGTTGGTTGACCTGCGCCTGGGCGCGTTTGAGGGCATCGAGCTGCGCGTCGTTTAGCATGTGCGGGATTCGTGGGCGAACGTCACGGTGTTCTCCGGGCTTTGCGGACATTTTCGGAAGTGTAACGAGACTACGCATTGAAACAGCAGACGGATTCGGCGAAACGCGGCTTCATCGCCCTTTGGGTGTTGGTGACGCTGTGCAAATGCGTGCTCGCCGCGCGCCTGCCGCTGTTCGTGGACGAAGCCTTCTACTGGCAAGAGGGCCAGCACCCGGCCTGGGCCTATTCGGATCTGCCCGCGCTCACCGCATGGTTGGCGCGAATGGGTGTCGAACTCGGCGGTCACGGTCTGCTCGGGCTGCGCTGGCCTTTTCTACTGATCGCTGCGCTGTTGCCGTGGTGGGTGGTGAAGATCGCACAACGCGAAATCGGCATCGCGCACGCCTGGCATGCCGGAATGTTGACGCTGCTGCTGCCGCTGCTCGGCACGCTGGGCGTGCTGGCCTTGCCGGACGTGCCGCTGGCCTTTGCGACGGTGCTCTGTCTCGATGCCGGCAGCCGGTTGATGCGCGGCACGACGTGGTCATCGGCGCTGTTGCTCGCGACCGGTCTTGCGATGGGTGGACTCACCCACTATCGCTTCGTTGCGGTGATCGGCGTCGGCTTCGTGGTGCTGTTGCTGCTGCCCGATGGCCGCCGTGCGCTGCGCGATGCGCGGGTGTGGCTGGCGGTCGCGCTCGGCGCTCTGGCCTGGCTGCCGCTGTTGCTGTGGAATCTCGACAACGCCGACGCCGGGCTGCGGTTCCAGCTCGTCGATCGCCATCCCTGGGCTTTCCATCCCGATGGTCTGCTGTTCGTCGCGATACAGGCCTTGCTGGTGACGCCGCTGCTGCTGTTGGCGATGCTGCGCGCAGGCATCGCGCGGCGCGGCGCGATGCAGCCGTCGGGTGTGCGTTATCTGGCGTGGTCGGGGTTGCTGGTACTGCTCGGATTCTTCGCGCTGGGTTTTTTCGCCGACAGCGAACGGGTGAGTTTCCACTGGCCGCTGCCGGCCTATCTGGCGCTGTTGCCGCTGGTGCCGTCGGCGTTGTCGCGTGTGTCCAGCGCATGGCGACGCGCGACATGGGGGCTGGTCGCGTTGGGCCTCATCGCCGGTCTTGGCTACTACGCGGCGGTGGCTTCGCCCGCGCTGCGCGAGCGGGCGGCGGACAGCAAGGCGTATCCGTCGAATTTCGCCGGTTGGGACGTGCTGGCGCGCAATGTCGAAGCGATGCGGGCGCGCATGCCGGCAGGCACGCGTCTGCTTGCGGACAATTTCAAGATCGGCGCCGAACTCGGATTCGCGCTGAACGATCCGCGGATCGCAGTGCTCGATCATCCGTTGAATCAGCACCACGGCCGTGCGCCGCAGTTGGCGCTGTGGGGCCTGCTGCATGTCGATCGCAGCGCCCTGGGCGATGCGCCGCTGCTGTTGATCGTCGGCGCCACTGATGTCAGCTTTCGCGAACAGTTGCAGCGCTATCACGACCTCTGCGCGATGGTCGGGCCGCTGCCGCCGCCGACGGTGCTCAATATCGATCGCGGCCGCCAGCGCTTTCTGCTGTTTGCGCTGCCGCCGGCACGCGTCGACGGCGACTGCACCGCGCCGGCGATGGCCTGGATCGATGCACCGTCCGCCGGCGATGCGGTCGCGCCTCGTTTCCCGGTGACGGGGTGGGCGTTCAAGGATGGCGTGGGGTTATCGAGGGTCGAAGTGTTGATCGACGGCCAGTCCGTCGGCGACGCGGACTACGGGATCGAACGTCCTGACGTGGTCGGTTTCTGGTCGAAATGGCGTCGGGGCGGTTCCACCGACCCGCAGCAGCCGAAGGTGGGGTTCCGCGCCGACATCGATCTGGGCGGACGTGCGCCGGGCAGCTACCGGCTCGGCTTGCGGCTCTACGGCCGCGACGGCAGCGTCGAGGATTGGCCGGAACACATCGTGCGGCTGCGATGAACGCGATCCTGGGCTCCCTTGCCGGGAGCCGCAGCGACTCACATCGTATGCGTGGCCTTGTCCGATGTCAGGATGCCCGCCAGCAGCACTTCGATCTTGTTCCTCACCGCTTCGCCTTCGGGCGTATCGGCGAACTGCACGCCGATGCCGGCGGCGCGGTTGCCCTGCGCGCCTGCAGGCGTGACCCAGACCACCTTGCCGGCGACGGGCAGACGCTCGGTGGATTCGGGCAGGGTCATCAGCAGGAACACTTCGTCGCCGATGAAATAGCGCTTGGGCGTGGGCACGAACACGCCGCCCTGTTTGACGAAAGGCATGTAGGCCTGGAAGAGGGCGTTCTTGTCCTTCACCGCGAGGGAGAGGATGCCCTGGCGGGCACCGGTTGCCGCTTTGACATTCATCGTCGTGCTCCAGAAGACTGCTGAGACCCGCCGCTCGCCGGTTGGGCCGTACCGCGCCACAGGGCGAGCAGTTCGGCGAGGGCGAGGTCGGTACGCACCGTGGTCCGCAGCAGATCGCGGGTGCGGTTGGCGGCGTCGAACCAGGCTGCGAGGGTGCGGATTCTGATCGGATCGGTCAAGCGCCCGGCTTCGGCCAGCGCGAGATCGGCGGCGTGGCGGAGGCGCTGGTCCAGATCATCGGCATCGGCCCACCGTTTGGCGGTATCGAGCGGGGAGCGCTCGCTGCGGCTCAGTGCCTGCAGATCGGACGCGATCTCGCGGCGGAGATCGAGGCCGCCGTCGCGCAGCCAGCGGTCGGCCAGCCCGGGATGCCCGCGCGCAGCGGCGAGGGCTTCGTGCGCGGCTGCTTCGGAATGGCCTTGCGCCAGCAGCCAGGTCAGTGCTTCATCGCCCGGCGGCAGCCGCATTTCCAGCCGCTGGCAGCGGCTGCGGACGGTCGCGGGCAGGCGGGTGGGGTTGGCGCTGATCAACCACAGATAGCGGCCGGTCTGCGGTTCTTCCAGCGTCTTCAGCAGCGCATTGCAGGCGGCGTGGTTGATCGCATCGGCCGGGTCGAGGATCACGATCTGCGCGCCGCCGTATTGCGGGGTCAGTGCGAATTTTTCGGAGATCAGACGGACCTGTTCGATCACCAGTTCGGTGCGAAGGCGCGGCGGGCGCGCCTTGTCGTTCCACTCGTAGCCGACGAAGGTGAGATCCGGATGGCCGGAATGGCCGAACGGATGCGCAAGCGCGCCATCGGGGCGCTGCTCGGCCGGATCGCGCTGATAGCGGTTTTCGAACAGCTGACAGCTGCGACAGTGGCCGCAGGGCTCTCCGGCGCTGTCGCGCGCGGTGCAGAGCATGCGCTGGGCCAGCCGTTCCGCGAGCAGGCGCTTGCCCAACTGCGGCGGACCGCACAGCAGCAGGCCATGACCGAGGCGGCCACTGTCGAGCGCGGCGGTCGCCTGCGCGTACATGCGCTTTTGCCAGGGCGAAAAGGCGGGCAGCTGCAGGCTCATTCGCGCAGGCTCATGCGGGGAAGCGCATCAGAAACCACCGCGCGCGATGAACATGCGGAGGATGGCGACGGCGTCGGCGGCGACTTCGGAGGCCGATTGCGTCGCATCGATCACGCGGATGCGTTCGGGCTCGGCGCGCGCGCGGGCAAGAAAGGCGCCGCGGACCTTCTCGAAAAATTCATCGCGTTCGCGTTCGATGCGGTCCGGAACATACTGGCCGAACACCAGATCGCGGCCGCGGGTGCGTTCGCGGCCCTGGGCGACGCCCAGATCGAGCAGCAGCGTCAGGGCAGGCTGTAGACCGACCACGCGGTGTTCGAGTTCGGCGATCAGCGCAGGATCGATGCCGCGACCGCCGCCCTGGTAGGCATAGCTGGAATCGGTGAAGCGGTCGCTGATGACCCACGCGCCGCGCGCAAGCGCCGGCTGGATGGTTTCGCGCACGTGCTGCGCCCGCGCCGCGAACATCAGCAGCAGTTCGGTTTCGGCGGCGGGCGGTTCGTGCTGCACGCCGTCGACAGGCACATTCAACAACAGGTCGCGGATCTGCTCCGCCAACGGCGTGCCGCCGGGCTCGCGCGTCGATACCACCTCGTTTCCAGACTGTTGCAGTGCTTCGCGCAGGGCATTGAGTACGGTGGTCTTGCCGGCGCCTTCGCCGCCTTCCAGCGAGACGAAATGCGGGTGCCGTTCGATCGCGGTCATCGCGGGCGCGCCTGCGCTTCTGCTTCGGCAACGCGCTGTTCGCGATAGCGCTTGAGATAGTCTGCGACGGCGGTCCGGTGCTCGGCGTAGGTCCGGGTGAAGACGTGGCGACCGCTACCGTCGCCGATGGCGACGAAAAACAGGGTGTCGCCCGGCGCCGGATGTGCGGTGGCCTGCAGGGCGGCGCGGCCGGGCATCGAGATCGGCGTTGGCGGCAGCCCGTCGCGGGTGTAGGTGTTGTAAGGCGTGTCGGTATCCAGGTCGCGGCGGCGGATGTTGCCGGCGTAGGCGCTGCCCATGCCGTAGATCACGGTGGGGTCGGTCTCGAGCCGCATCGGCACCTTCAAACGCCGTATGAACACGCCCGCGATCTGCGGCCGTTCTTCAGTTGCGCCGGTTTCCTTCTCGACGATCGACGCCAGCGTGAGCAGTTCGTAAGGCGTCTTCAGCGGCAGGTCCTTGTCGCGTCCAGCCCATGCTTCGGTCAATGCCTCTTCCATCGCGGTCGCCGCGCGCTTGAGCACATCGAGGTCGCTGTCGTTGCGGGTGTATTGATAGGTCTCGGGCAGGAATCGGCCCTCGGGATGCTGCGCGCCGAGCCCGAGCGTGCGCATGAGCGCCGCATCGTCGAGCTGCGCGGACTGCTGTTTCAGCGGTGTCGCCCTGGCCAGCGCCGCGCGCAGGTCGCGGATGTTCCAGCCTTCGATGATCGTGAACCGGTAACTGACGACCTTGCCGTCGCGCATGCGCGAAAGCAGCTCGCGCGGGGTCATGCCCGGCGCCAGCGCGTATTCGCCGATCTGGATCTTGCCGGCGGCGCCCATCTGTCTGGCCAGTGCGCGCCACTCCAGGTCGCGCGTCTCGACGCCGAGCGCACGCAGCTTGCGCAGCACCTTGGGCAGCGTATCTCCCGAAGAGACGACCAGGGTTTCGCCGTCGTCGATGCCGTCCATCGCGGCATCGGCGAAGCCCAGATAGCGCTGGTAGGCCAGCAGCCCGAATGCGCCCACTGCGACGACGATCAGCGCCAGGCACAGCAGTGCGAGCAGGCCGAGGCGCGATTTTTTCTTGCGGGCTGGACTCACGTAGCGTCCTCATTCGAAGCGGTGTCCGCAGTCGCGGATGCGGGGGCAGGATATTCGAAAGCGGCGTGCGCTGCGGCGAGCCGCCGGCGCGCATCCTCGACTGCGGGATGCGGCGCCCAGACGCGGTCGCCCAACCGCGCGACCGGCAGGATACCGCGCAGCGCGTTGCACAGGACCACCGCGTCGGCGGTGCCGATATCCTCCACGTTCAGTCGCCGCTCGCCCGCCGCGAACGCACGCAGCGCCCAACTGCGGCAGACGCCGGCGATACCGCAGCGATCCACCGGGGGGGTCCACCAATGACCCTCGCGCAGTACGAACAGATTGGCGGCGGTGGCGGCGATCACGTCGCCTTCGGTGTCCCGCATCAGTCCTTCGTCGATCGCCGGGTCGGTCCATTCGGCGCGGGCGAGGACCTGTTCGAGACGGTTGCAGTGTTTGATGCCCGCCAGCAGCGGCTGACGCGCCAGACGCGTCTCGCACCAGCGCACCACCAACCCGCCCGGACGCATGGGCGCCGGCAGATCCGAGGCGACCAGCATCCACACCGGCGGCGCATGCAGCATCGGCGTATAGCCGCGCCCGCCGCTGCCGCGGGTGACGACCAGCTTGATCGCCGCATCGCGATGCGCCGACAGCCAGTCGTGCAGCTCGCTATCCAACCGCTCGGCCGATGGCAGCGGGATCCGTAGTCGCGCCGCGCCCAGCGCCAGCCGTGCGCGATGCCCGGGCCACCATGGAATCGAACCGCCGATCGCGCGCATGGTTTCGAATACACCATCGCCATAGGCGAAACCGCGGCCTTCGGCGAGCACCGCATCGACGCCGTCTTCGACGCGCGCATCGCCGACGAACAGTCGCGCGCTCACGTCTCCGCTCCCAGTGCCTTCAGCAGACCGCGCGCTTTCGCGCGGGTCTCGTCCAGTTCGCGCAGCGGGTCGGAATCGGCGACGATGCCGGCTCCGGTTCGAAACCGCAGATTGTCGCCGTCGATTTCCGCGCTGCGGATCAGGATATTGAGATCCAGATCGCCGTCGCGGTTGAGCCAGCCGAACGCGCCGGTGTAGGCGCCGCGACCGGTACCTTCCAGTTCGGCGATGATCTGCATGCAGCGCACTTTCGGGCAACCGGTGATCGTGCCGCCGGGAAACACCGCGCGGATGGTCGCGCCCGGCGTTGCATCGGGGCGCAGCCGCCCGCGCACGTTGCTGACGATGTGATGCACGTGCGAATAGCTTTCGACGGTCATCAGTTCGTTCACCTCGACGCTGCCCGGCACGCAGATCCGGCCGAGATCGTTGCGCTCCAGATCGATCAGCATCACGTGCTCGGCGCGCTCCTTCGGATGACCGACCAGTTCGCGGATCCGCGCGGCATCGTCGTCGCCGTCGAAGCGCGGGCGGGTACCGGCGATGGGGCGGGTTTCGACCACGTCGCCGCGCACCGAGACCAGACGCTCCGGCGAAGAACTCACCACTGCCCACGGTATGCCAGCGGTTTCGCCCGCGAACATGCCGGCGAACGGTGCCGGGCTGGCCGTGCGCAGGCGCGCATACAGCGCCGCCGCATCCAGCGCAGTGGCATCGGTTCCGGCCGTGCCTGGCAGCTTCTCGCCTGTCGAAACATCGGAGCGCGCGCGCCAGGCGCGCGACAGATTCACCTGGAACGCGTCGCCGGCGTCGAGGTATTCGAGAATCCGCGACACGCCGCGCGTGAAGGCCTCGGGCGCATCTTCCTGCAGCGATCGCGGTGATCGCCATGCCGGCAATGGCGCGGGGTCCGGGGCGTCGATATCGGCCAGGAGCATCTGCAGCATCGACGCGGATTCCTGCTCCGCGATCGCGAAACACTCGCCGGTGGCGTGGTCGCGCAGTACCGCCGCCGGACAGCGCAGCGCCAGCGCGACCGGCAGCACGCCCTCGGCCTGCGGCAGACGCAGGACCGGTTCGATCTGTGCGGCGAGTTCGTAGGCCAGAAACAGCGCCCAGCCGCCGCGGAACGGCCAGCAGCGTGGCTCTTCGTGCGAGGTGCGCAGCGCGGACCAGCGGTGGTCGAGCAGTGCGAGAAAGTCGCCACCGAGATCGCGATCGTCCTGGTCGCGGACGCGACCATCGCGATCCAGCCGCAGCGCCTCGCCGCTGGCGGCCAGCAGCAGGTCCCAGCGACCCATATCCGAACGAAGCTGCGCATGGCCTGTCTGCAGCGAGGACGATGTGGATTGCAGCAGCAGCGGATAGCGCGCCGGCATCTGCCGGTGCAGACGCAGCAGATCGCAATCCGCCGGCAGTGCGCGGGTGACGATCATACGGAGCGCTTCGCGGAAGAAATCAGAGTCTGCCGAAGACCAGAGTGCCGTTGGTGCCGCCGAATCCGAATCCGTTCGATACCGCGATATCGATCTTCTTCTCGCGCGCGACGTTGGGCACATAGTCCAGATCGCAGCCTTCGCCCGGCTCGTCCAGATTGATCGTCGGCGGAATGATGCCGGTGTGCAGCGCCATGACCGAAAAGATCGCTTCCACACCGCCGGCGGCGCCGAGCAGATGGCCGGTCATCGATTTGGTCGAAGACACCATTGTCCTGTAGGCATGCGCGCCGAGCGCGCGTTTGATCGCGAGGGTCTCGGCGAGATCGCCGAGCGGTGTCGAGGTGCCGTGCGCGTTGAGGTATTCGACCTGTTCGGGGTTGATGCCCGCATCCTTGAGCGCGGCCGTCATGCAGCGTGCGGGACCTGCGCCGTTTTCGCTCGGTGCGGTCATGTGAAAAGCATCGGCGCCGGCCCCGAAACCGCGTAACTCGCAGTAGATGCGCGCGCCGCGGGCTTTGGCGTGTTCGTATTCCTCGATCACCAGAATGCCGGCGCCGTCGCCCAGTACGAATCCGTCGCGCTGGCTGTCCCACGGGCGCGATGCGCGGGTGGGATCGTCGTTGCGGGTCGACATCGCCTTCATCGCGCAGAAACCGCCGATCGATGTGGGCGTGGACCCGCGCTCGGCGCCGCCGGCGATCATCACGTCGGCATCGCCGTACTGGATCGTGCGCATCGCCACGCCGATGGAGTGGTTGGCGCTGGCGCACGCCGATACCGCAGAAAAATTAGGGCCCTGAATGCCGGTCATCAGACTGATCTGACCGGGGAGCATGTTGATGATCGTGCTGGGAATGTAGAACGGCGAAATCTTGCGCGGGCCGCCTTCGTGATACCTGATCGTCTGTTCCTCGATGCCGAGGATGCCGCCGATACCCGAGCCGATCATCGCGCCGATGCGCTCTGCGTTGCCCTCGTCGACTTCCAGGCCGGAATCGCGCATCGCCATCAGGCTGGCGGCCACGCCGTAATGGATGAACGGATCCATCTTCTTGACGTCTTTCGGCGTCATCCACGCCAGGGGATCGAAGTCTTTGACTTCGCCGGCGATCCGCGTCGCCATGGCCGAAGCGTCGAAATGGGTGACTGGGGCGATGCCCGAGCGTCCATTGACGATACCGTCCCAACTGCTGGCCAGATCGTTGCCAAGAGGCGAGACGATCCCCAGACCGGTGACCACAACGCGACGCTTCGACATGCTCTACTCCAGACTCTTCACAGGCTTCACGCTTAGGAGACTTCGCAGCGACGGATTCCACGGCACGGGCACGATGCGAAGGGCTTCGCAGGCTTTTCTATACGACGCGACGGGCGACGTCGCGCAAACGTGGTTCCGCACTTCCAAAACGCGCAGGGCCGCGATGCGGCCCCGGCGGTCGTCCGATCGGTCGACCGGACGCAGGATCTATACGCGCTTACGGCTTGACGTGCGCTTTGACGTAATCGATGGCCTGTTGCACCGATGTGATTTTCTCGGCTTCTTCGTCCGGAATCTCGCACTCGAATTCTTCTTCGAGGGCCATCACCAGTTCGACGGTGTCGAGGGAGTCCGCGCCGAGATCGTCAACGAACGATGCGCTATTGGTGACTTCATCGTCCTTGACGCCAAGCTGTTCGATCACGATTTTCTTGACGCGTTCTTCGATGCTGCTCATGGGGTTGTGCTCCGGAAGGAAAATATTGCGGTAGATAGTGTAAGGGAAACCAGGGTTCGAAAAAGACTCTGAGGAGTTCTTTTCAATTCAATGACTTGCTGGATTCGTAATCCCGACAGACGGTGCTGAAGGGGCCGAATCGGTCGGATCGGGGTTTCAGGGCATGTACATCCCGCCGTTGACGTGCAGGGTTTCGCCGGTGATATAGCCGGCTGTCGGGCCGGCCAGGAAGGCCACGGCGTGTGCGATGTCGTCGGCCGCGCCGAGGCGGCCCAGCGCGATCTGGCCGAGCAGACCATCGCGCGTCGAGTCCGGCAGCGCGCGGGTCATGTCGGTGTCGATGAAGCCCGGCGCGACCACATTCACGGTGATGCCGCGCGAACCGATTTCCTTCGCCAGCGATTTGCTGAAGGCGATGATACCGGCCTTGGCTGCCGCATAGTTTGTCTGACCGGCGTTGCCGGTGACACCGATGACCGAAGCGATATTGATGATGCGACCTTTGCGCGCCTTCATCATTCCTCGCATGACCGCCTTGCTGGTGCGATAGACGCTGGTGAGATTGGTGTCGAGGATCGACTGCCACTCCTCGTCTTTCATCCGCATCAGCAGATTGTCGCGGGTGATACCGGCGTTGTTGACCAGGATCGAGACCGGCCCGAACTGCTTCGCCACCGCGTCGATCAGCGCTTCGACCGCAGCGCCGTCGACCACATCGAGTTTGCGGCCATGCCCACCGAGCGGAGCGAGACGCTCGGCGATCGCCTGGGCGCCGCTGTCGGACGTCGCAGTGCCGATCACGGTTGCGCCCTGCGCGGCGAGCGTATCGGCGATGGCGGCGCCGATACCGCGGCTGGCGCCGGTAATCAGCGCGATCTCGCCCTTGAGGGGTTGGTATACGTGGGGATCTGTCATGGATGTGATCGCAGGAATGTGATGTATCGTCGACGCGAGCAGACAGCCGCGTAGATTTCGCCGTGGATCGGCCTTGAGCTTTCCGATGTCGGGTTGGAGCGCGGAGAATTCAAATTCGCCACGCCTCGATCGCGGCCTCGAATTCGCCCACAGTGCCAAGCATGCGGTGTTCGATCGATCTGTCGATGCGCTTGATCAAACCGCCCAACACCTTGCCGGGGCCGCATTCGGCGGTTCGCACGATGCCGCAGGCGGCCAGCGCCTCGACACAGGCGGTCCACCGGACCGGCAGATACAGCTGACGCACCAGCGCATCGCTGATCGCCTGTACGTCATCGTGCACTTCTGCGTCGACGTTCTGCACCACCGGCAACACCGGCTCGTGCCAATCGACCGCATGCATCGCCTCGGCCAGCCGATTGGCGGCGTCGCGCATCAGCGGTGTGTGCGACGGTACGCTGACGGCCAGCGGCACGACCATGCGCGCGCCTCGCCCGGAGAGCAGTGCGCTGGCGCGGTCGACCGCTGCGGCATGCCCGCCGATCACGATCTGGCCGGGTGCATTGAAGTTGGCGGCGACGACGATCTCGCTGCCTGAAGCTTCGGCGCAGGCTTCGCGTACGCTCTCCTCGTCGAGACCGACGATGGCAGCCATCGCGCCGGTACCGGTCGGTGCAGCGGCCTGCATGAGTTGACCACGGATCCGCACGAGATGTGAGGCATCGTGCAATGACAGGGCGCCAGCGGCGACCAGTGCGCTGTATTCGCCGAGACTGTGGCCGGCAAGCAGCGATGGTATCGCGCCACCCCCGGCTTTCCAGAGGCGCCAGATGGCGATGCCGGCAGCGAGCAGTGCGGGTTGGGTGTATTCGGTGCGGTTGAGCAGCTCTTCCGGGCCGCCCTGCGACAGCGCCCAGAGGTCGATGCCGGCGCCATCGGAGGCTTCGACAAAGGTCTCGTGGATCGACGGATAGCGCTCCGAGAGTTCGGCCAGCATGCCGATGGTCTGCGAGCCCTGTCCGGGAAACACGAAGGCCAGACTCGGATCGGTCGCTTGCGGTACGCTCACGCGGTATTCCAGCTCGAATGCGAAGCGCGATGATACGGGCGAACCTTGCCGTCTGTCTGTACGTCGGCGTATGTGCGTCGGCAGGGGGCGGGAATCAGAAGTCGAGACTTGCGGAAAGCGCCATGCGCGATCTTCTCAGCTGAGATATCGGTGCACCGACGCAGCAAAAAGCCCGCCTTCCAGCGGGCTTGGTTGCGGTGCAGGGTATCGCGTTCCGAACGACGCCAACGCCGGGCCGTGGTTTCAATAGCGCAACAGCGCGGAACCCCACGTAAACCCGCCGCCGAAGGCTTCGAGCAGAATCAGTTGGCCGCGCTGGATCCTGCCCGAGCGCACCGCCTCGTCCAGTGCCAGCGGCACGGATCCCGAAGATGTATTGCCGTGCCTGTCGACGGTGACGATAACGCGTTCCATGGGCATATCGAGACGTTTTGCCGTGGATTCGATGATGCGCAGATTGGCCTGGTGCGGAATCAGCCAGTCGATGTCGTGGCGATCGAGGCCGTTGGCTTCGAGGGTTTCCTCTGCGACAGAGTCCAGTGCCTTGACGGCATGCTTGAACACTTCGCTGCCAGCCATCTTGATACGGACGCCGACGTTGTGTTCTTCCTGTTTGAAGCCGACGGAGACGCCTACCGGGTTCCACAGCAGTTCCTTCTTGCCGCCGTCGGCGTGCAGATGAGTGCTGATGATCCCCGTTTCCTCGTCGGCTTTGAGTACGACCGCGCCGGCGCCGTCGCCGAACAGCACGCAGGTGGTGCGATCGGTCCAATCGATCATGCGCGTCAGCGTCTCGGCGCCGATGACCAGCACCGTTTTCGCGGCGCCGGAGCGGATGAACTTGTCGGCGACAGTGAACGCGTAGATGAAGCCCGAACAGGCGGCGTTGACATCGAACGCCGCACAGCCGTCGGCACCGAGGCGGTGCTGGATGAGACAGGCCGTGGACGGGAAGATCAGGTCGGGCGTAGTGGTTCCGACGATGATCAGATCGAGCTCGGAGGCATCGACGCCTGCCGCTTCCATCGCCCGCACTGCGGCGATGTAACCAAGATCGGAGGTGGTTTCGCCTTCTGCGGCGACGTGGCGCTGACGGATGCCGCTGCGCGAGGTGATCCACTCGTCGCTGGTGTCGACGAACTTGGCGATATCGTCGTTGGTCAGCACTTTCTCGGGCAGATAGCTGCCGGTGCCCGCGATACGCGCGTAAATCTGTTTGCTCATGCCGACTCTAGCCCCCTCGAAACGACGCGGCCCGGGAGGCCGCGTCCATTCCGCAAGCCAGCGATGCCGGCTGCGCTGACCCGCCGCGACACGGCACAGGCCGCGACCACGATGGGATGATTCCGGCGGCGATGCGCCGGAACCGCATCACTCCTGGTCGGCGATCTTGACCTTGGGTGCGATCACCTGGCGGCCGCGGTAATAGCCGTCCTTGGTGATGTGGTGACGCAAATGGATTTCACCCGAAGTCGGGTCGGTCGCCAGCTGCTTGGCGGTCAGGGCATCGTGCGAACGACGCTGGCCACGACGGGAAGGAGTGACTCGGGATTTCTGCACTGCCATGGGATTGCTCCAGCCTCAAAACGTGAATGTCGCGAAAATCGCCTGTGTCCGAACCGATGGGTGAATCGGCACCGGCCGGCCTGTGTAAATGTGGTTCTCAAGTTTTCTTCAGTGCCGCCAACGCCGCGAACGGATTGGTCCGCACTTCATCCTCTACAGTCACCGGCCAGTCGCGCTCGACCGATTCGCTGCCTGGCTGTACCGGAACCAGCGGTACAGCGAGGATCAATTCGTCTTCGACCAGCTCCGCCGGCCGCATCAGACCGTCGTCGGCCAGCTGCAATACTTCGTAGTCCGGCAGCAGCGAGGCTTCGACCGCTTCCTCGTCGCCATCGCCTTCGCGGATCAACGCGAATCTTTGGAGCAACGACACCGGATGCAGAAAACGCTCCAAGCTGCGCTGGCAGACCAGCGGCAACTCGACAT
>JBIITV010000169.1:0-8893 GCA_044340325.1 Lysobacteraceae bacterium | reverse complement strand
GCAAACGGCACCTGCAGGACGTCCTGGCCGAATTCAAGAGAGAAGCGCGCTTCGCCCTCGGTATCGGCCAACAGATCGCGGAGGCGGGCCATCGCGGACAGCGGAAGCCGGCCATCGAAGCACCGCCGGGCTGCCACCATGCGCCAAGCGTCCAAGGTTTCGGGCACTTCAGCGGACATAAGACGCGGAATGGTAGGGGGCGGACATCGTAGTGTCAAACCCGGGCTGCTTGCCCTGATCGGCATGCCCTAATCGGCATGCCCTGGTGGACGCAAGCGCTGATTGCCCGCTGCATCCGGTCGCGTCAGACTGTCCGCCCGCGTCCGGGCCTGCCGTGTGACCGCCTTCTCTTTTCCTGTCGTCAGCGCCGCTTCGATCGCGGTGGTCATCCTCGCCCTTGCCTTGGCCTGGTACTTTTCCCGCCGGGACAAGCCCCGGCAGCATGCGATGACCCGGCTATTGGACGCTGCCGATGCCCTCGAAGCGCGTCTGCGTACCGCCAAGGCCGAGATCGAAGCGATCACCGGTGAAGAAGACGAGACCGTACGGGCCGCGCTTCAAGAGATGCTGCGCCAGCGGCTGTGGCTGCAGCAGCATGGCGATACCGCCTCGATCCGGACCCTCGACGGGATCCGGATCTCGATCGATGAGGCCCGGGCCCGGATCGATCAGCAGCTCGTGCTGGTCGAGCGCGCCCGCACCGTGCATCCCTGAGCGCTTCGGACCAATGCCCGGTCTGGTACTCGCTTCGACCTCGGTCTACCGCCGCGCTCTGCTGGAACGGCTGGGCCTTCCGTTCATCACGCTTCGGCCGGAGACGGACGAAACCCCTTTGCCCGATGAGACGCCGCAGACCTTGGCCGAGCGCCTCGCGCGTGCGAAGGCCGAGGCGGTGCTCGCCCACGTCGCCGACGATGCCTGGGTGATCGGTTCGGATCAGGTCGCCGAGCTCGATGGTCGGCCATTGGGTAAGCCCGGCAGCGAAGCCGCGGCGGTCGCCCAACTGCAGTCGATGTCGGGCCGCGATGTGCGTTTCTTCACTGCGCTGTGCATCGCGGGAGCGGGTGGGCGGCGACTGCCGGCGATCGATATCAGCACAGTCCGATTCCGCCGGTTGCGCATGGACGAGATCGAACGATACGTCGCCCGCGAACGACCGCTGGACTGCGCAGGCAGCTTCAAATCGGAAGGGTTGGGCATCGCGCTGTTCGATGAGATCGACAATCGCGACCCGACCGCATTGATCGGCCTGCCGCTGATCGCTACTGCCCGGCTGTTGCGCGAGGCCGGATTTTTACTGCCCTGAATGCGTGCCGAGACGAAAGGCCAACAGGGCGCGACGCTGTCATGATGTCAGCCACGACGGACCCCAGTGACATGATGACTGCCAAGCCTTATTCGCCCAGCTGCGACCGCAACAAGGAACCGATTCTCGCGGTGTTGCGCGAATACTTCGTCGATCGCCGCGAAGTGTTGGAGGTCGGCAGCGGCACCGGGCAGCATGCGGTGCATTTCGCGGCGGCGATGCCTTGGCTGCGCTGGCAATGCTCGGATCATGCCGACAACCTGCCGGGGATCCGGATGCGGCTGGAGGAAGCGGCGCTTCCGAACACGCCTGCACCGTTCGCGCTGCAGGCGGTGTTCGATCCTCGGCCCGCGCTTGCGCCGCCGCCGTTATCGCGCTACGACGCGGTCTTCAGTGCCAACACCCTGCACATCATGGGTTGGCCCGAGGTGCAGGCGCTGTTCGCCGGGCTGGCGACGGCACTGGTCGACGACGCAGTGCTCGCGATCTACGGGCCTTTCAACGAGGGCGGTGCGTTCACCAGCGACAGTAACCGCGAGTTCGACATCTCGCTGAAAGCGCGGGATCCGCGTTCGGGTATTCGCGATGCCGACGCGGTGAATGCGCTGGCTGCGGATATCGGTTTGCGCTTGATCGCGGACGTTGCGATGCCCGCGAACAATCGCATGCTGCTGTGGCGACGTGGCAGCGCCAGCTGACCAGTCGACCCGGAATGCCAAGTGTGCCGACTTTGCGCCCATGCGCGGGCGCAAAGTCCGCGACCGTTACCAGAACTTGTATTCGACCAGCAGCGTGTAAGCCCGTCCGCGCGGATCGGCGATGCGCGTCTCCCAAGCCGCGCCTGCGGCGAAATCGTTCATGTGTGCGGTGAACGGGGGATCCTGGTCGAACAGGTTCTTGATGCCGAGCCCCAGCTTGAGGTCCTGGATCCCGGTCCAGGTCACGCTGTAGCTGTAGGTGGTGTAGCCATCCACGCGAGGCTTCCAGTCGGCGGGGATGAAACTGCCGTTGGCCACGCTGATCGGCGGCTCGTCCAGGTAGCCGTCGCGATGGATCTGACTTAGGTTGTGCGACCAGTTGCCGCGGGTGTAACCGATATTCAGCGTGTGCTTCCATCGGATCGGCAGATTGAAGTAGCGCACATAGCGGCCGACCAGATTCCCCGAATAAGGCAGGGATTCCAGTGCCTTGGTCTGGAACTGGTGGATGTAGCTGCCGTTGAGATTGACGTTCCAGCGACCGCCGGCCAGTTCGCCATTGAGGTTGGCATCCAGTTCTAGGCCGCGCATCAGGCTGCCGCCGGAGTTGATGAAGCGGCGGTCGATCGCGACCACTTCGCCACTGGCGTCGCGGATCCAGTTGTCCCGGAACAGATCGTAATTCCGGATGAGCACATCGCGCGGCGCCGAGCGGATCGTATTCAGGCGTTCGATTTCCCACCAGTCCAACGCGATGTTGAACTGGTCCATCGGCGAGAACACCAGGCCAAAACTCCTCTGCGTCGACTCCTCGGGCGTCAGGTCGGGCTTGCCGCCGAACAGTTCGACCGGACGGATGACTTCGCAGCCGGGCACGTTCGACCTGGCGATGCCGTCGGGACAGGTCTCCGGGTCGGCCAGATCCAGGCCGGTGTATTGCACCTCGCTGATGCCATTGAAGAGTTGATTGAAGCTGGGCACCTTGAAGCCGGTGCTGTACGCGCCGCGGAACAGCAACGTGTCGAACGGCCGATATCTGAACGAGACCTTCGGGTTGGTCGTGCCTCCGAAGCCGCTGTAATGATCGTAGCGCCCGGCCAGATTGAGATCGAAGTTGCCGAAGATCGGCAGCTGGAATTCCACGTATGCCGCACGGATGTCGCGACTGACGTTGCTCAATGCGTTCGCGTCGTCGAACGGGGCGTTGAACACGGGGCGCCGGGTGGTGCGCTGGTCGCCGTCGAAAAGGAATTCCTCGCGACGCAGGTCGACGCCTGCGGCCATCGCGATGTTGCCACCGGGCAGCTTGAAAAAGCCGAGGTCGCCGGAGACGGATGCATCCAGCGTGGTCAACACCGATTCGCCGCCGTACAGCTTCACCCCTTTTGCCGAGGCTGCCGCCAGCGCGGCCATGGCTTCCGCCGACTGGCTTTGCCCTGGCGCGAGGAACGGATTGATGACGCCGCTGCCCAGGGCCAGTCTGAGCGCATCGGTGTAATGGAAGCCGCTGCCAAGGATGGATTCGGATTCGCTGCTGGCACGGCTCACGCCGACGTCGTAGCTCCAGTCGTCGAACGGCCCGTCGCTGATCAGGCCGCCGATGCCGGCGAGGAACCGGTAAGACCGGGTGGTGGTTTCGATCTGGCGTGGGCCGCAGGCCATGCAGCGCCAGCGGTAAGCGATCGGAGCGCCGTAGTTGAGTTGCGCGGCACCGAAATAGCCCGACAGCGCGTTGTACACCGCATCGTAGGTGGACTGGGTTTGTGGGTTGAGCGGGTACCAGGTGCTCGGCCCCAGCGCGGTGGCGGCGGTGGAGGTGCTGGAGGAGATCTGGTTGGGCTCGAAGGTTTTCGCCACGTCGACCTTGGATGCGGTCAGTTCGACGTAGGCTTCGTGCGCGGTGCCGATGCGGTAAGTCGCGCGGCCGATGAAGTCCACGCTGTCCTGCGGCTGCTGGATGACGGCAGCCCCCGGGTAGTCCCAGGCGCATGCATATCGCGATGCGGGGGAATTCCACAGACGGAAGGCATAGGGTCCCATGTTCGGGCCGGCCGCTTCGCAGCCCGCCGCTCCCGGAAGGTTGAAGATGTTGACTGCGGTCAGGCGGGTGGTGCCGACGGTCGGATCCAGCACGCCGTTGCGCAGCAGGCTGCTGGCGCCCACGCCGGTGCTGCCCAGGCTGAAGACGGTGGCGAACGGCGTGCCGCGAGTGTCCGGCGACAAGCCACGATCGGCCTGGAAGCCGTTGGAAAAGTCGCGGTCGCTACCGCGCAGGATGGTGTTGCGCTTGACGCTGAGCGTGCCGAACGCGTTCCAGCCGTCGCTGTCCAGATCGCCATGGCCGAGCAGTAGGCTGCTGACATAGGCGTCGCCGCCGCCCGCTTCGGTGACATCTGTGAAGGCCGATGCTTGAGCGCCCTGATAATCGCGCTTGGTGATGAAGTTGATCACCCCGCCGATGGCGTCGGTGCCGTAGATGGCAGAGGCGCCGTCGCGCAGCACTTCGACGCGTTCGATGGCGGCGAACGGAATCGAGTTCAGATCGACTGCGCGCCCCTTCAGGCCATGGGTCGCCACGCGTCTGCCGTTGAGCAGCACCAGCGTGGCGTCCGCGCCCTGGCCGCGCAGATTCGCGCCGGAAATACCGTTGTTGCCGCGCTGTTCTTCATTGACGATGCCGGCGTTGCTGGCCAGATTGTCCGAACTGTTGCCGGCGATGTTGAGCGTCATCAGCAGCTGTTCTGCCGAGGTGATGCCGAGCTTTTCGATCTCATCCTTCGAGAACGAGGTGATCGGCAAAGCTTCTTCGGCCTGGGCGCGTCGGATGCGCGTGCCGGTGACCGTGATCCGATCCAGGGTCTCGGCCCCGGAGGTCTCGGTGGCGGTTTGCTGTGCGGCGGCCGGCAGCGCGATGGCTGCCATGAGGGCGACACACAGACGATTGGCGTAGTGCTTCGCGCGTGCGGGCATGCTGGTCCCTCCCTGGGGGCCTGGATATGAAATGGCGATCCCCGCCGGCAATCGCCGACCGCACCCGATCCGTCCCCCGGACCGGTGTGCGAGATCGCTGTCCGGTAATCTAATCCTTTCCGCTCGCGCAGGGAAATCCCGGGGGTGTCAGTGCCTCGGATTTGCGTTCCGACATCCGCGATGTCGAGGCGTCGAATGCGCTGCCCGGAGGCATCGGTCTGCGCTTGATCGCAGACGTTGCGATGACCGCGAACGATCGCATGCTGGTGTGGCGGCGCGGTTGACCTTTCTTGGCCACGACCCGCGTTGAAAACGTATTTCCCGTCGTTTCGTTTTTTTACTGGTCGCGCAAGCGCATTTGCGCGTTCATGCTCCGCGACGATCGAATGCATGAATGAGTTCGAGAGTGTTTGTCCGTTTATCAGTAGTGGGCGCGTTGGCTGATGTGCTCGAAAAAAGAGCGTATATCAATCAATGGAGGCTTTATGAAACGCGCACTGATCGCGCAAGTCGCGATATGTATTCTATTGTCTGTTGCAGCAGGCGCGGCGCATGCCGACGCCCGCGTATTCTTCACGCAGATGACGGTCAACGATTGCAATGAAATAGGGACCTGCGACTGGAAGTTGTCGTGTGGCCTCGGCAATCAGCAGGAGACCGAGTTCTTCAGTATGTCCGAGGCCAATACCAACGAAACCGTCACCATCAATCGCGTCTTGAGCCAACGCGAGTTTCCGCCGGTGACCGTCAGTTGCACGGTGATGGAGCACGATGGCGGCATCGGCGCGGAATGGGAGCAGGTCGGCAGCGGTTCGGTCGTGGTCCGCACGACTGGAGACCATCTGATCCGATTGAACCAGCACCGCGACGAGGGCGATGTCACCGTGAAATTCACGGTGGAAAACATCGGTTCGACCGGCCAGCCGCTCACCGTCGCGGGCGGCCCCATCCGCAGCGGCGCCGGCAAGTGCCTGGACGTGCATGCGCCGGATCAGCGCAACAACGGCGGCCGCGTGCAGGTCTGGGACTGCAACAACACGCTGCAGCAGACCTGGCGCTTCGAGAACGGCACCATCCGCAGCGGTGCCGGCAAATGTCTGGATGTGCACGCGCCCGACCAGAACAACAACGGCGCGCGCGTGCAGGTCTGGGATTGCAACGGTACGCTGCAGCAGCGTTGGGCCCTGCAGGGGCGCTCGATCCGAAGCGGCGCGGGTCTGTGCCTGGATGTGCATGCGCCGGATCAGTTCGTCAACGGTGCCCGCGTGCAGGTCTGGGCCTGCAATAACACTCAGCAACAAACGTGGACTGTGCCCTGATCGGTGCGACCGATCATCACGAACACCGGGGCCCCGCGTTACGGGGTCCCGGTACGACGCCAACCGCCGATGCGATGCGGCGGTCCGAAACCCGGAAATGCGGTGACGCTGCCGTCATCAGGCCTCGGCGTCTTCCTTGTACGCATCCACCGGAATGCACGCGCACATCACGTTCTTGTCGCCGTAGACGTTGTCGACGCGCGCCACCGGTGGCCAGTATTTCTGCTGGCGCAGGCTGGCGAGCGGGAATGCGGCGAGTTCGCGCGGGTAGGCATGCGTCCATTCGCTGGCGCCGATGACATTGGCGGTATGCGGCGCATGTTTCAGCGGATTGTCCTCGCGGTCGAGGCGGCCGTCTTCGATCGCGCGGATCTCGTCGCGGATCTGGATCATCGCGTCGATGAAGCGATCGAGTTCGTGCTGCGATTCCGATTCGGTCGGTTCCACCATCAGCGTGCCGGCGACCGGGAAGCTCAGCGTCGGCGCGTGGAAGCCGAAATCGATCAACCGCTTGGCCACATCCTCGGCGCTGATGCCGGTGCTGTCCTTCAGCGGGCGCAGGTCGAGGATGCATTCGTGCGCCACCAGCCCGTTGCGGCCGGTGTACAGCGTGTCGTAATGCGGCGCGAGGCGCTTGGCGACATAGTTGGCGTTGAGCAGCGCGACCTGGGTGGCGCGGCGCAGCCCAGTGCTGCCCATCATCGCGATGTACATCCAGCTGATCGGCAGGATCGATGCGGACCCGAACGATGCGCCCGACACCATGCCCACCGTGCCTTCGCCATGCAGGGTTCTGGGAAGAAATGGCGCGAGATGCGCCTTCACCGCACACGGACCGACGCCGGGGCCACCGCCGCCGTGCGGGATGCAGAAGGTCTTGTGCAGGTTGAGGTGCGACACGTCCGAGCCCCACTTGCCGGGCTTGGCCACACCGACCAACGCGTTCATGTTGGCGCCGTCGGTGTAGACCTGACCGCCGTGCTGGTGGATGACGTCGCAGATCGCGACGATGTCTTCCTCGAACACGCCGTGCGTGGACGGATAGGTGACCATCAGCGCGGCGAGACGATCGGAATATTTCTCGGCGTTGCGGCGGATGTCGTCGAGATCGACGTTGCCGTTGGCGTCGCACTTGGTGACCACGACGGTCATGCCGCACATCTGCGCCGAGGCCGGGTTGGTGCCGTGCGCGGATTCCGGAATCAGGCAGATGTCGCGATGATCGTCGCCGCGCGAACGGTGATACGCGCGGATCGCGAGCAATCCGGCGTATTCGCCCTGCGCGCCGGAATTCGGCTGCAGGCTCACCGCGTCGTAGCCGGTGCATTCGACCAGCATCGCTTCGAGTTCGTCGATCAGCTGCTTGTAGCCGATGGCCTGTTCGGCCGGCGCCAGCGGATGCAGATTGCCGAACTCCGGCCACGTCACCGGGATCATCTCGGCAGTGGCGTTGAGCTTCATGGTGCAGCTTCCCAGCGGAATCATGGTGCGATCCATCGCCAGATCCTTGTCCGACAGCGCGCGCATGTAGCGCAACAGTTCGTGTTCGCTGTGATGGGTGTTGAACACCGGATGGGTCAGGAAGCCAGAGGTGCGCAGCAGCGCGGCGGGCAGGGCATCTGCGGTGCTGCCGTCGAGACCGTCGATGTCAGAGGCATCCGCACCGAACAGCGCAGCGAGAGCGATCACATCGGCGCGCGTCGTGGTTTCGTCCAGACTGATGCCGACGCTGGCGGCATCGATCGCGCGAAGATTGATACCCGCATCCCGCGCGAGGAGGTGTGCGGCAGGCGCATCGATGCCGGTGATATGCAACGTATCGAAGAAATCGCCGCCGACCGCGACGCCGTTCTTGCCCAGCGCAGCGGCGAGGATCGCGGCCAGACGATGCGTGCGGCGCGCGATGCGGGTCAGACCGTCGGCGCCGTGATAGACGGCGTACATGCTCGCCATCACTGCCAGCAGCACCTGTGCAGTGCAGATGTTCGACGTCGCCTTCTCGCGGCGGATGTGCTGCTCGCGGGTCTGCAGGGTGAGGCGGTAGGCGGGATTGCCTTCGGCATCGATCGATACGCCGATCAGCCGGCCGGGCATGCTGCGCTTGTAGGCGTCGCGACAGGCCATGAACGCGGCGTGCGGGCCGCCGAAGCCGAACGGCACACCGAAGCGCTGCGAATTGCCGACGACGATGTCCGCGCCCCATTCGCCGGGCGCTGCGATCAGGGTCAGAGCGAGCAGATCGGTGGCGACCGCGACCAGGCCGCCGCGCGCATGCACGGCATCGCTGAGTGCCTTGTAATCGTTGATGCGGCCGAAGGTGTCCGGATACTGCAGCAGCACGCCGAAGCAGTCGGCGTTGCCGGCATCGGCATCGTTGCCGATCGACAGTTCGATGCCGAGCGGCTCGGCGCGCGTGCGCAGTACTTCCAGCGTCTGCGGATGCACGCCATTGGAAACGAAAAAGACATTCGACTTCGATTTGGTCGAACGCTTCGCCAGGGTCATCGCTTCGGCGGCGGCCGTGCTTTCGTCCAGCAGCGAGGCGTTGGCGATCTCCATGCCGGTGAGGTCGGCGCACATGGTCTGGAAGTTGATGAGCG
>JBIITV010000268.1:0-14481 GCA_044340325.1 Lysobacteraceae bacterium | reverse complement strand
TTCAGCCCCGATGGCCGCCGACTGCTGTCGGGCTCTCATGACAAGACGCTGCGGCTGTGGGATGCGGAGACCGGCGATATGTTGCGCGTGCTCAAAGGGCATGAGGACCGTGTGTTCAGTGTTGCCTTCAGCCCCGATGGCCGTCGGCTGCTATCGGGCTCGAAAGACAATACGCTGCGGCTGTGGGACGACCCCGGCCGCACGGCCTGCGCTGACACGCTCATGAAGAATTAGCGAGTGGTCCCTGAGCCACTTCTCCCCTTGCCCAGTACAAGCCGTTAAGCAAGGCAGATGACCTTCTTCCACGCAGGTACTTTATGACAACACCACCGGCCTCTCGCCCCCAGTTGGTTGACATCTTTCACCGCGGTGAATGGGTGCTGCTGGTACTGGCGCTGCTGGTGCTGTGGTGGTGTGCACGAGGATTGGCGCCAGGTGCCGATGGGCTTGCGGGGCGATATGCCCGAACACTCGAAACCTTTGAGCGTGCGCAAATGCATGAAAAATGGAAGGCATGCGCGAAACTCACGACACCTGCAGATGCATCAGCGACACCTGGACAGAACGCCATGCCAAACGCAGCGGCGGGCACTTCTGACAATTGCACTGCGATACGCGCGGCCTTCGCACGCGAACAACAACACTCACGCGATTTGAACCTGCATGCGTTCACGTTCCTTGCATGGCTAGGACTGCTGGGCTGGGTCAGCCTGTTGATCGCGCGTTGGCGGGCGGCGATGTTGCTGCGCCTGACCCTCTGCGCAGGCCTGTGGGCTGCCCTCGGCCTGTGGTTGAAGGTCCTGCCCGCATCCTTCGTCATCTGGATCGGAGCGCCTGTGTTGGGCTTCCTCGTCGCCGAATTCATGCTGTGGAAGCAACGCGGGCAGCGTGCCTGGCAGTCCCCCGTGAGCGTCTCTGCTGGGTCTTGGCTATACCCTGCCTGGGTACTGCTTACGGGCCTGGGCCTGATCTGGCTGCTGGATGTCAGCGCACGTGGCGACCCAAAGGACATGTTCCAGGGCTTGAATCAAGCCCGCGCACTGTGGGTCGCCTACTACGCGTTCGCGCTGATGGCCGTGTTGGCGCCGTGGTTGCTGCAGGTCGTCATGCACCTGTTCGAGCGTGTTCAACGCATACCAATCGGCTGGGTGCTGACCGCAGCGCTCCTAAGCGTCGCGTCATGCCTGTTTCTGGCCTTGCAGGTACCGCACATCGCGCTCTTGGCGAAGGCGGCGAAACGTAACGCTTGGTTGCGGTGGCCCGAACACCACGCGACGCTGACGATGTTCTTACTGGTGGTCTCGATCCTGGCCGCGGTTTGGGTGGCATTCCTGTGGTGGCGACGCCCCGTGTCTGGATGGACGGCGTGGTGTGCAGACAGATTGCAGCAGCCACGCTGGTCGCCACTGTCGATGGTACTGGCCATTCTCGGGGTTGCAGTGGCCGCCCGTGTCGCGGGAGCGAATGAAGCCGGTGCGGGTGAGATTGTACGGCTCGTCGCATGGTGGGTCGTCGCATGGTTCTGCTATCGGGGCGTTGAGCGCATACATAAGCGCGAGCATGATCGGGCGCAGTACATCACACAAATCGTGGGGTTTGCTGTGGCAGTGCTGGCGTGGTGCGGCGCACTGTTCTTGATCGTGTCCGATCAAGGTCAGACCATGGCGGCGTTCTTTTCGGCACTCGTCCCAGGCACCTTGATCGCCATGATGCTGTTGTTTGGGCACTGGACAACGCGCCGAGGGGTGATGGTCGACGCGACTGGCCTGCCGCGTCGCAGTTTCCAGCAAGCGATTGTCCTTCTGCTATCCAGCGGGGTCGTGTTTGCGATCTATGCTGTCCTGGTGCCGGCCATGATGCATACGGGTTGGCTGGGAGCACATGTGGCGGAGCGATTTGAAGCCATGAGTGCGCCTTATGCGAGCGCACAGGACTTCCTCGCGCTGTTGCGCTGGTTTGCCGATGCTGGAGGCTGGGCCGGCTACGGTGTAGGGCAGGTGCCGTGGTGCGGCTGGCTAGCCAGTCTCGACGGTGGCTGTGCACGCACCGGAGTGCCCTCTGAAATCGAATCCGACTACGCATTCAACGGCCTGGGCGCTGTCTTCGGCTATCCGACTGCGCTTCTGCTGGTGGCGTTGACGGTGGCCTGGTTGTTCCGTCTGGCACGGCTTCCAGACGGACAGGCACAACGTGCGCAATCGGCCATGGCCTATCGAAGCTGGTTGCTGACCTGGATGGCGCTGTCCCTGACGGTGCAAGCGGTCATGACTGTGATGGGATCGACGGGGTTGACGCTGATGACAGGCATCACCTTACCGCTGCTGAGTTTTGGCGCAACCGGGTTGTATGTGGTCGCTGGTATGGCGGGCTTGGCCATGAATCGCTGGGAGGACTGACCGTGTATCCATTTCTGCAACGGATCCTGCACATGGCCGGCGTCCTGATTCTCATGGCGCTAGTCGTCATTCTGTTCGCGTTGTCGCGTCAAATGAACAGTGGTACGCAGGGCGTCTATACCGACATTGAGGCGCAAACAGGCCTGCAGTTGATCGCTGATGCGATCGTCCCCTTGCAGGAGAATGAGCCGGGCTCACTTGATCTCAACGAGTGGCAAGCTTGCCGAGGCGAATTCTCGGAAAAAGCAGTCGTCAGCATCGCGGGGAAGTTGCGCAGCATTGACCAACACCTCCGAAGCTCTCTTACAAACGCTCAGGGCGTGGCGCCCAGGCCCCACCGACTGGATCTCGTGCGTCTCAACGAGTTGCTGCTGCAAGCGACGAGTCGACCGTTTGAAGTCAAGTCGTCCATCGACGAAAAGACGTCGACATGGCGCTTTCGTTGCAAGAGTTTCTACAAGACACTGGCGGCCATGCGTTTGGATCGTGAGGGCAATGATCTGGGTCGCCTGCTCTGGAAAGAGATCACGCCGCGAAAGGTCGGCGCGACTTCGGCATTCGACGGGAAGCCGCACTACGCAATGTTCGATTCGCGGAAAATCCGCGCCAATCCGTGGCGCCCCCTGGATGGCTGTGTTCTCATGCAATCAGAACGAGGGTATGTCGTTCTGCCGCCGCACCATAATGAGCGCGTTGCGGCAACCCTGTGTACGCCGGCGTTGGATGCGCTGAGTCAGGCTGCATCGAGCCAGACAACAAGCGCAGAAGCCTCGGACGCGGTAAGTCGCTATCGCAGGGCAAAGCTTGCCGGTGAGGTCTTGCCGATTCCGACAACATCATTCCGCATTGCAGGTGACTCGGAAAATGATGGCAACCAAATCAAGATTCTGGGCAACGACGTGCCCCAGTCTTCGCATGTCGTAACGACCATCCGCCCCGAAGCGCAGCGAGCGCTGCAGTCCGTTCTGAACTGTTACACCGGAACGCTATCGGCATGCCACGAAGGGCAGCCTGTGGCAGCGGGCGCCACGCCCTCCGCATTCTATGAGGGCGCGGCCGTTCGCATGGCCGGTGCGCTTCTGCTCGACATTCAGACCGGAGAGATTGTTGCAGCGGCCAGCGCGGAATCGCCATGCTTTCGCCTTGATAACTCCGGTGCCCAGCGAGACCTGTCGCGATGCCCAGAGCTTCCATCAGCGCCTGCGTACTCACCGCAAATGCTGGAGAACCACGCGCTGTACTTTGAATATCATCCGGGCAGCATCATCAAGCCACTCATGGCGCTCGGCATTCTGGGTGATCCCAGCTTTCCGGCGAGCCGTCGTGCGCAGATGGCGTCCGCGATCGGTCGCTCGGACAGCGGATGGTTTCTCGATCAATTCCTCTGCGAAGACAAGGGCTTCAAGGCATGCACTCGCCATGCCAGCGCATTCAAGATCGCTGATCGGCTCGGATGGAACACAAACTGCCTCGACGATCCGGGTGCATGTGGTCAGTACGGGCTGCTGCATGGCGGCTCGCGATCACCCGAGTCATCGGATAGCGAGGTGAAAAGTGAAGCGATGCACTACTTCTCTGGCAGGTGGGGAATTCACCCTGCTGCCGGGACCAATCCACCGTTCTACGTCACAGGTGCTTACAGCCCAACGCGTGCACGCGAATGCAGCAAGGGCGATGGCCCAGGAGAGCGCAAGTGGTACCTTGCCCCAGGGGCAACTCGGCGCGGGTGTGGCGAAGAGACATTGAACCTGCTGAGAAACTTTGGTGTTGGGCAGGGCGAGAGTTGGGTCTCCCCGCTAGGCGTCGCAATGCTCTGGGCGCACCTCGGCAATGTTGACTCCGGCCGTACTTCTGTGACGACGCCGCATCTGTACCGACAGGGCTTTGTTGTCAATGATGGTCGCGCCGAGTTCACCACCCCAGCGTTGCAGATTTCGCGATCGCCCCTAGATCCTCAAGCGGTCGAAATCATTGTCGACGGCATGGTTGAGTCCAGCATGGGCACCGCCCGTGGCGACTGCGCAGCGGTCTTCGGCGGCGCAGCATGCAAGAACCTGCCTTGGATCGCGGGCAAGACGGGGACGCCGGGAACATCTCGGTCACTCACAGACCCCAAATGGTTGCATGCCTGTGGTCGACCAGAAAAGCGCAAAGAAACTGCTGCACAGGTCTCAGTCGACTCGGCAAGCGTGGACGGCATCGAGGACCTGGGTCCCGAGTCGGTGCGCAATGCTGCACAGTGCGCCTATCAGCCCGTGCGTTGGTATGCAGCATTGGTCGGCGATTCGGCGAAATCTGACGAAGGCAGCGGCGGACAGCGAAATTGGAAGTACGCGCTCGTCGTCGTGGTTCAGCGTAACTGGCTGCGTTCCAGTGGCTCGCTGCCGAATACGAATTTCGCGGCGCAGATTGCCTTTCGCTATCTACGGAACTATCAACAACAAGCCTTGAACAATGCCGAGTTGGCGGCATCAGGTGGAGTCATGAAATGACGGGAATCGACATCCAACTTCCTCCAACCCGACAGGAGTTGATGCATCTGCTCCAGACGCAGTTGGAAGATCATGCGCATCTATCGCCACAGCGTCTCAGGAAGCTCACGATCAGACTTCGTACTGCTCGACTTAAGTGGTGTAAAGAAAATCTGTTGAAGGACTACATCGAGTCTTGGGCAAAAGAGCAAGGACTGAGCGTGTCGTGGCGTGTCACCGATCGCCACGAACATGCGCTGGATGTGCTCAATATCGAATTCAAAAGCTGACAATCATCAACATTGGGGGTCAATATGACGGACGACGCCAACGACAAACGCAGTACACGAAATGGTGGCGCGGGTGCCATGGATACGTTACTCCGATTCTTCAGGGGTCTGGGCGAGCAGGGAAAGCCGACAACAGGCACTGAGGCATCTGGACGGCAGGAGGACGCCAATACGCAAGCAAAACCATCGCCTGATCAGGCCAGCGACACTCGACTGGTCAGAGACAGCTTTGCCGCTGCAGTCGTCAGGCTCCAGAACGAGCTGGAGGCCTTTGGACCGAATGCCAAGATCGTCATGCGAATCAAGCGGATTGTCACCGTGATTCCAGATGAGACTTTCGCGCGCTTGGAGAATTTGCGTGACATGTCGGTTGCAGCCAAGGCCGGTCTCGCCAAGGATTGGCTCCAAGACATGCTGGGTAGCGATCATCGAATCGACATGAGTGGCTTCAGCCGTTGGCACCTCAGTACATCAACCGAAGAAGTACGCACAACGCGTGCTCGAATCTCGGTGGACGATGACGGTTATCGCCCGGATGAGGAAGAGATCGAACTGTTGCTTGAGCGCGCGCGAAAAACGCACCAGATCCAGACCCGCATCATCTACACGACCGACTACATTCATGCCGATCACGCTACGAATGCGAGTGCTAACTCAACAGGCCAGGCGGTACCTTTCCACCTGCGCTATCGCGTAGGCAGCGCGGGTGGCGCCGCAATCGGACACGGCATCATCGACAGCTTCCCCGTGGTGATTGGCAGAGAGGCCGGTCCCATCGTCGAACTGGAGCGCTTCCCGAAAGTGTCGCGGCGTCTGCTGATCCTGTCGATGGATGCGGGGCGCCCTATGGTGTCCAAGCTCGAAGGCTGCAATGTCTGGCTGATCGACGACCTACATCATGATGTCCATCTTCCCCTCAATACACCCGTGCCTTTGCCGGTGAAGTCGCGGCTGTTATTGGCAAGCAGAGAGCCAGACCGTGAGGCGGCATGGATCGAATTGGAGTACAGCACTGAGCCCACGCGAGAACGCCCCAAGCGGGCTTACATCGAGACCAAACTAGCCTCGACAGCCGGTGCAGGGACGCCATCTGGCGCTGCCGGCCCGCACTCCCCATCTCCGTCTCCGTCTCCGTCTGAAACCGCAACTTCAGATCGAGGCCCATCGGCACCCGAAACTCAGTATCAGGCAAAGCATGCATCGCCTGTCGTCATCGCGCTTAGGTATGCCAACGGTGAGATCGACCGCATCCCCATCACTGAATGGCCCTGCATCGTTGGCCGCGAACCGGACGCTAACAAGCCTGAGCGTGGAGCATGCGTCAGGGCAGCTAGCCTCAACGTTTCGCGTGCGCACTTGTCCATCGAAGCCTTCGACGGTCGTGTGGTCACGATACGGAATCTGAAGGTTGAAGATCGAATAGCACTGTTGGACAACAAGGCGATGCCGGCATCAATGCAGGTCGATGTCGTCAGCAGAGACGCTACGACAGGCTGGATCCTGCTGGGTAACTACGAAGTCAGCGAGACCTCTGCTGAGGTCCGCGTGGAATGGGCCAACCAATGAGTATGCACACATGGCGATTCAGCAGATGGCGCAGGCAATGAGCTACCCGCAACCTACACAGTTCGGCGCATTGCAACATCGGCACTGGCATCTGGCGTATCGCACCCAGTGCGGGCCGAGGCACGGTGCGTGTGAAGATGCCTGCGCCGCAGTGATTACTCCCAACCACGGGCTTACCCTTGCATTGGCGGATGGTGTCAGCAAGGGTGCCTACGGCGCGGTCGCAGCCACGGAGCTGGTGAATGCCTGTCTTGCGATCCGTGGTAACGAACAACTGACCGCTCACGTCATTGAAGAGGGTCTGCGGCAGGCAGACCGGCACGTGGCCGATGCCATTCGATCCATGTCCGACGCACAAGGCGCTGCCTGCCTTGTTGCGGCGTGGTTTGAGGAAGATGGCCATGGCTACATCGCTCACGTCGGAGACTGCCGGGCGTATTCAGTCACCTATTCAAGCGATGGCAGACTTGATCTGCATGCATTGACGGTCGATCAGAGCTATCTCAACTTGCGAGAAGACCCTCCTGTAGGCGTCAGTGTCGAGAATCCGGCGCGAATGATCGGCCTGGGCCATTTCGAAGCCGCTGATATGGCACGCGTAAGCATCCAGAAAGTTTGTGTGCAGCCTGAGTCCGGTGTGATCTTCGCAACCGACGGCGTTCATGACGTGCTGTCCCAGGACGACATCGCCGGCCTGCTTGGGCCGCATGCGGGCGAGCACGGTGCATGGATGAGCGACCGGCTGCCTTTCTTCGCGGCATCTGTGGTAAGCATGGCGCAAGAGGCGGGTTCGATGGATGACATCGGTGTTGCGATCCTCTGGAGAACAAGCCAATGAGTACCGTTGCAATCCGAGGGGCAACCGAGCCCTCGCCAAGGCCGAACTGGCGGCATATCCGGGAACAGATCCGTGCGTTTCGGGATGTGCAGCCGTTGAAACATGACAAGGATCCCGAGCAAAGGCGTCGGTACGATGCGGTGCGGGCAGAGACATTTGCCGAAGTGTTTCTGGCGATGGAGTACGTCGCGGTCCAGGTCATCCGTCAGCAAAAACTCGATCGCTATGTGCGCGAGAGCGAGCTGGTGCTGCGTGTGGTCGGCCGAAAAATCAACGGCGGCAACTTCACGGACATGGCGTTGGCATACGATCCAGATCGCCCGGAACAATACAACACCTTCATCAACAAGGTGATGCAGAACGCGCTGTATACCTTCCTCGATAGCGCAGAGTACCGGCATATCACGCAGAAACTCTCGAGCCAGATACTTAGCGCATTCGTGCATGAGGTCGAGAGTATGTCTGCCGAACTGGATGCGATGAGCCACATCCCGGATATGGCGATCGACGGTACTCCCAGGCGTACACCTGAAGAACATGTGGAAGTCGAGCAGCGCGACCGCCTAATACAGGAGGCCTTCTCTGCTTTACCTATGGAATTGAAAGTGGCGATCTCAGTCGACGACACCAAGGAATCCCGGGAGAGTGCCGCGCAACGTCTGGGGCTGAGCCTGTCAACATACAAGCGTCGACGCGCACAAGCACTTGATCTGATCCGTGGAATGATGGGAATCGATGTGTAGCGACAGCCGCAAAAAATTGTGGACTGTCATGATGTGAGATGCTTGGGGGAGCGCATGGTGGAAGTACTGAATGACGTGCAAGAGCAGGCGAGTATGCTTGAGTGGCATCGGGAAGATGCCGTTGTAGAGCTGCTGCGCCTGAAACAGCCGGATCCGCAAATCCGCCATCGCGAAAGCCTCATGTCTTACGTCGATGTTCGCCTGCTGCCAAAGGAAGGCGTCGTCTGGAGCGGCGGCATCATGCCAGAGCAGTTGGTGGTCGAAAAGCGCTGCTTTGGCGGGCGCTATGAGTTGATCCAGCATGAAAAGGCAGTTCTGGAAAGCCTGCGGACGGATCGCATTGGCCATGCTGTGTTCGGCATGGTTGGGCAGTTCGAATATTCCGATAGCACACATGATGAACCCCTCATTGGGGTCAGGCTTCAGTATGGTGGCCTCGACCTATCCAAGTGGAACCAAATCTGCTTCTCGAACGATTCGCGATTGGACCCGTTTTGTCAGGCGCCTTTCCTGCTGCAACTGGCAAGCCGTGTACTCCGCTGCCTCGTTGCGTTCCACGGCAACGGTTACATTCATTGCGACCTCAAGTTGGATAACATCTGCGCGCGCACGCGGCGTGTGTCTCGGCAGGGCGATTATCTCGTTGGCGCGATTGATCTGCAGACGCTCAAGCTAATTGATTTCGGTCTGTCGATCTGCCGTCGCAGGCTCGACAATGGAATGCTAGCGGTCATTTCCGCGCCACCGAAGTGGGCGGCGCGCAGGCGCAACAGCAACGGCGTGGATGCGGAGTCATTGCTTATCAGCGCGGAGGGCACATGGGCCAACTACCTCTCTGACGAGTACATCGACGCCTTTGGACAGCCGGATCGCGCAAGTCGGATCGACGGGCGTGTTGACCTCTACAGTCTGGCCTCCTGGCTGCGCCAGCTGTGCTATGTCTACGATGCGGAAAGCACTGGAATAGGGCCGTGGCCGTCGGCGCGGCTCCGCAAAGAACTGGTCGGCACTGAGAAAGAACGGGAACTCCTGCAAGCCTTGCCGAACATGGTTCACGAGGCCTATCGCCTGTTCAACCCTGACGATCTTCCTCATGTCGACATCATGTCCAGGATCGATAAAGTCGTTGGGCACAAGCCATGGGAATGGCCATTTGAAGTACCGATTGCCGTGACTGGCCCGCAGTTACTGCAACGCCGTGAACGGGCCGCATGTACGCTGATGACGACACTCCATCAGGATGTTCTCGTCGATCTGCCTGCCCCGGCTGAACTCCGGCTGTTGGTCGAGAATGCCCGCAGGGATGAGCACCGCGCTGAAAGCCCGATTGCCCCCCTCGCTGCAGGTGAGACTGCAGATATTGAAGAAGAATCCGTCATGGTTGCACCAAGCAATACGGCGCCGAAGACGTTGTTGGTGCCGCCGCGAATGCTAGTTGCTGTCGATATGCTCAGTCCGGATGCCTCGGACGGCGCGGCAGTGCCTAGTGACAGTTTCGCCGCCGTAGTTGAGGTTGCGCCGCAAGCAGAGGTGGCAGCATTGATCGACGCATTGGATGTGGCGCCCACTCCTCCTTCCGCGACTGAAATGGAAAGCAACGAGCCCAACGAGCCCAAGGAAGAATGGACCGGCGTCTCTGGAGGTCTAACTGCCCTGCGCGAGGCTCTGATCGCGCGTCGATACGCGTTGCTGGGAATAGTGTTTGCAGGTGGCGTGATTGCCCTCAGTCTGGTGAACTTAAAGCTGGGCGATACAACGCCGGTGCCGGTGAGCTCACCGCAGGGCGATACAGCTGCAGTACCGGAAGTCCAAACTCAGCCTGTTGACGAGGTAATCAACGAACCCGTTCCTCTGCCTCCATCCACGGCCGATTTGCTGATCGGTATCTGGCGGCCTACAGGCGTGAGCTGCGACGAGTTAACACCTGAGATTGGACGCTTAGAGATTGAACGCGAATCTGGCGGCAATCTGACCGTTAATGGTGAAAAAGTTGAGGAAGCCAACATTCTGCCCAACGAGGAAGGTTGGTTCGCATTGTTTGACGACTATTGGCAGGTCACAAAACATGAGTTGAGAATTGCGCCTGGGCTTGGGGATACATCAACCATATTCAGCAGGTGTCCGTCATGATTCGTATTGTCACTTACACTTTCTTGGCAACTTTGCTGTTTGCTTGCTGCTGTATGACGGCGATCATGCCTGCCACTGCACAATCGCCGCAGTGCGCCGGCGTAGCCAGAGGGTGGCAAGCGGCGGTCGCGTCAGGCAAAACTGCCAAAATAGCCGAAGCAGGCGAAGCGGCAAATCGAGTGCGTGCGGCATGCCCTGAACTGCAAAGGCGCATCGCTGAATATCAGGAAGAAGTGCGGAGCGAAGAAGAGCGTGTTCGCGAGCGCGATCTTGCGCGTCAACGCGAGGCGGATCGCAAGCGCGAAGAGGCCCGCATTGCTTCTGAAAGAGATAGGGTACTGGCAAAGGAAAGGGCCGCCAAATTGCGCTGCGATGCGCAGTGGCAGACTACCGCGCAAGAAGGGACTCTGGACGGCTTCGATGGCTTCGTCCGGACCTGCGCACAACATGTCGAGGTTCAGACCGCCCGCAACCGCGCTGCAGCTATACGCGCCGATCCACTCAAGTTTGACGGCCTCCCTTCTATCATTGGTCTCGCCCCTATTACTGTAGGCAGCAAGGGAGGCAAGATAATTGATATACCAAGAGACGGGCTTTCGGCCGAAAACCAGCGTCAGTTTGACTTGTGTCTTGACAGTAATTGGGCAGCATGCTCATACGTGGCAGGCCAATTCCTGAACGGCACTGGCGCGCCGCAAAATGACAGTCGGGCTGCAGGGTTATTCGTTTACGCATGCCTAAACAACTATGCACACAGCTGCAGCTATCTCGGCTACATATTGGGTGAGGGGCGGGGTGTGCGGCGAGACTATGCACGGGCCATCATTTTTGACCAGCGCGGCTGCGAAGGCGGGGTCTTGATTGCCTGTTCAAACTGGGGCGGCCGTTACTACAAAGGCCAAGGGGGCGTTGCAAAAAACTATGGAACAGCAGTGAGCCTTTACGAACGCGGCTGCAATGCTGGAAATGCTGGGGGTATTGTCAGTGCATGCAAAATAGCGGCGGAAATTTACGAAAAAGGGCTAGCGCCGGTTGTGCAAGATCGCGCCAAGGCGCTGCAATTGGCAGAGGCTGGATTGAGGCTTGAACCTGCCAATTCGGAATTGATAGCTCTGCGGGATCGGTTGCGCGGTTCTTCGGTTAAAGAACAAAGCGCAACCACGGATAGAGTTAACTCCACCATCGCGGGGCAAGCCAATCCTTGCACTGCTCAAGAGCAAGGCGCAACCACGGACAAAGTTATTTCCACCACACTGCCCGGGCTAATTAGCTCTCGGTGGATAGTTACCTTCAGCCCCGATGGCCGCCGACTGCTTTCCGGCTCACATAACTATACGCTGCGGCTGTGGGATGCGGAGACCGGCGACGTGTTGCGCGTGCTTAATGGACATGAGGACTTAGTGGAGAGTGTTGCCTTCAGCCCCGATGGCCGTCGACTGCTTTCGGGCTCTTTGGACAAGACGCTGCGACTATGGGATGCGGAGACAGGCGAGATGTTGCGCGTGCTCAAGGGGCATAAGAGCAGTGTGAATAGTGTTGCCTTCAGCCCCGATGGCCGTCGGCTGCTGTCGGGTTCGAGTGACAAGACGCTGCGGCTATGGGATGCGGAGACCGGCGACATATTGCGCGTGCTCAAGGGGCATAAGAGCGATGTGGCCAGCGTTGCCTTCAGCCCCGATGGCCGTCGGCTGCTGTCGGGCTCTTGGGACAAGACGCTGCGGCTGTGGGATGCGGAGACCGGCGACATGTTGCGCGTGTTCAAGGGGCATGAGAGCCTCGTGCTGACCATTGCCTTCAGCCCCGATGGCCGCCGGCTGCTGTCAGGCTCTTCCGATAACACGTTGCGGCTGTGGGATGCGGAGACCGGCGAGATATTGCGTGTGCTCAAGGGGCATGAGGATTGGGTGAAGAGTGTTGCCTTCAGCCCCGATGGCCGTCGGCTTCTGTCGGGCTCGCGTAACAGCACACTGCGGCTTTGGGATGCGGAGACCGGCGACATAGTGCGCGTGCTGAAGACACATAAGGAAGATCGCGCTGTGTGGAGTGTTGCCTTTAGTTCCGATGGCCGTCATCTGCTGTCCGGCTCGAGTGACAATACGCAAAGGCTGACGCTGCGGCTGTGGACACTACACGATGAAAGCGCCTCAAATAATCGAAATTGCCGGCCATGATGCATCTCGTCGAAACAGCCATCTTGAATTTGCTACCGGCTCTTGAAAATTCAAATCATGCAGGTATCTAAATGCTGAGTATTGCAAGAATTAGTAGGTTGAATCAATTAATAGAATTTCCTAAGTAGGCAGAGCTTTCTTTTGCACTGGCATGCGCGGCCACAAGCATCAGCATATTCGTCCAGCATATATGGTCGATTGAAGAAGATATACGTCCCGACTAAAGAACGAACTATCAGGTGTCCGTCATGACTCGTATTGTCTTTTTTGCAACTTGGCTGTTGGCTTGCTGCGGTATGGCAGCGATCATGCCTGCCGCTGCGCAATCGCCGCAGTGCGCCGGCGTAACCAGAGGGTGGCAGGATGCGGTCGCCTCGGGCAGAACCACAAGGATAGCCGAAGCAGCCGAAGCGGCAAATCGAGTGCGCGCTGCATGTCCGGAACTGCAAAAGCGCATCGCCGAGTATGAAGAAAAATTGCGGCGCGAAGAAGACCGTGTTCGCGAGCGCGAGCTTGCGCGTCAACGCGAGGCGGATCGCCAGCGTGAACTTACGCTTCAACGCGAGACGGACCGGAAGCGCGAAGTGGCTCGCATTGCTGCTGAAAGAGAGAGGGGGTTGGAAAAGGAAAGGGCCGCTAAATTGCGCTGCAATGCGCAGTGGCAAACTGCCGCGCAAGAGGGAACTCTGGACGGCTTCGATGGCTTCGTCCGGACCTGCGCAGAACATGTCGAGGTGCAGACCGCCCGCAACCGCGCGGCAGCTATACGCGCCGATCCACTCAAGTTTGACGGACTCCCTTCAATCCTTAGTCTCGCTCCTTTTAAACCCGGGGCTACGATGCATTTTGGGATACCAAAAGACGGGCTTTCGGCCGAAAACCAGCGTCAACTTGGCTTGTGCGAAGTCCATAATTTGTCAGCATGCGCATACTTGGGATACGAATTCTTGAAAGGCACTGGCGCGCCACAGAATGACAGTTGGGCTGCAGCGTTATTCGTTCTCGCATGCAGAAGCAACCATGCAAGCGGCTGTGGTCATCTCGGTTACATATTGGGTATGGGGCGGGGTGTGCGGCAGGACTATGCCCGGGCCATCATTTTTGAACAGCGTGGCTGCGAAGGTGGAGTCTTGTTTGCCTGTTCAAACTGGGGCACCCGCTACGATAGAGGCCAAGGTGGTCTTGAAAAAAACCATGAAGCTGCAGTGGGCCTTTATGAACGTGGCTGCAATGCTGGAAATGCTGGCGGGATTGTCCTTGCATGCAAAGCGGCGGCGGAAATTTACGAAAGAGGGCTAGTGCCGGTTGTGCAAGATCGCGCCAAGGCGCTGCAATTGGCAGAGGCTGGATTGAGGCTTGAACCTACCAATTCGGAACTGATAGCTCTGCGGGATCGGTTATGCGGTTCTTCTGTTCAAGAGCAAGGCGCAATCGCGGACGAAGTTACCTCCACCATACTCAGTGGGCAAGAGGGCTATGTGTACGTAGCTGCCTACAGTCCAGATGGCGGTCGGCTACTGTCGGGCTCGAGTGACGAGACGCTGCGGCTGTGGGATGCGGAGACCGGCAAAATGCTGCGCGTGCTCAAGGGGCATAAAAGCTATGTGACAAGTGTTGCCTTCAGTCCCGATGGCCGTCGGCTGCTGTCGGGCTCGCGTGACAAGACGCTGCGGCTGTGGGATGCGGAGACCGGCAAAATGCTGCGCGTGCTCAAGGGGCATGAGGGCACTGTGAACAGTGTTGCCTCCAGCCCCGATGGCAGTCGGCTGCTGTCGGGCTCTAATGACGACACGCTGCGGCTGTGGGATGCGGAGACCGGCAAAATGCTGCGCGTGCTCAAGGGGCATGAGGGCACTGTGAACAGTGTTGCCTCCAG
>JBIITV010000114.1:0-14570 GCA_044340325.1 Lysobacteraceae bacterium | reverse complement strand
TTGTGTAGTGCGTGGATGCCCGCGCGATGCCCGCACGCTATCCGACAACACATTCCCCGCCATCCGGGCATGGCGTATCGGATTGCAGGCGACATCGCGCCAGAGACGTTGCGGGCTTCGCGGCTGAAGCCGCTCCTACAGAAAAGCGGGGTGCGGGCTGCTCAGTAGTACAGCGTCACCAGATGCTTTGCTTCGGCGAAGAACAGCCAGCGTTCGACCAAAGCGCCCAGCTGGAACGACACCGCACCGACCCACATCAGAACGGTCAGGTCGCCATGCGGCAGCAGCCACACCGGCAGCGCGCACAGCGCAGGAATCAGCGCGAACAGTACGACCGAAATGGTGCGCAGCTTTTTCGCGTGTTTGCGAGCGATCACGAAGCCCATTTCGCGGGTGAGGTAATTGCTCTCGGTGTGCGGGCGCTCGAAGCTCGATACCGCGCGGCCCGGCAGACCGACCGCATCGCCGGTATCCAGCGGCAGCGGGGTGCGGTCGATATCGCGCCAGTAGCGCCGTTTGATGCGCCACAGCGCCGTGGCGCCGACGATGATGCCCGCGCCGACCATGTTCGGGTCGTCGATCGTGGTGCCGGCGAAGGGGCCGAAGAGCAGTCCGCCTCCCACCGCCGCAAAGAGCAGGTAAGTGGTGGCCACCAGCGGATGGCCCCAGGCCGGAATCGGTGTGAGCGAGGCGTAGATCATCGCGGTGCTGTACACCGCCGCCACGCATAGCGGTGCGAGCACCGCAGCGACGATGCGCATCGCCAGCGCCTCGTTCGGCAGCTCGATCAACACCGATTGGATCAACACCAGCACAGTCGCGACCGCGAAACAGGCGATCGCGAACACGCCTTCGCGCGACATCCACGAGCTTCGCCACTGCGAGAATGCGCGCCAGACGCGCGCCGGTTTGCCGAGATGCCATAGCGACGCGATCACGCCGATTGCGACCAGCGCCGCGCCTGCGAACAGTCCGAGGACCCAGCCGAGACCATCGAACCATTCGGCTCTGTCGCCCACCGCGATCCGCAGCGCGAGCCAGAACCACAGGCCGAAGCCGGTGCCGGAGAGCGTGGTGAAGAACAGGACGGAGAATGCCGGGTGCATCTCAAAGCCTCATATCGATCGGCATGCAAGCAAGCAGCATGTCATTCCGAACACAGCGCAGCTGCGGAAGCATCTGTTGTCGATCGTACGCGGACAGCAGATCCCTCACCCGGCTGAAGCCGGGATTCGGGATGACAGGGGAAACGGGGGTGGCGGAGTTCTGGACAACAGTGCGCGCGCAGACAATCTTCATCGCGACAGCACCTTGTCCAGCCAACGCAGCAGCGGCGGCAGTTGCTGCGTATCGAGCGATTCCTGTGACATCGACGGCGGCGTCATCGTTTCGTTCTCGCCCGCGCGGCGCGGCCTCGGCGGCAGATAGCGGTTCACCGGCGCGTAGCCCAGTTCCGGCATCAGCGCCACGCCGCTGCGTTCGGCCACCAGTTTCGAAACGTCGGAATCCGGATCGCCGAGGTCGCCGAAATGCCGAGCCTTGGTCGGGCAGGCCTGCACGCACGCGGGCTGGCGCTCGCTTTCCGGCAGATGCGCGTTGTAGATGCGGTCGACGCAGAGCGTGCATTTCTTCATCACGCCTTCGACCGCGCTGTACTCGCGCGCGCCATAGGCGCAGGCCCATGAGCACAGCTTGCAGCCGATGCATTTGTCTTCGTCGACCAGCACGATGCCGTCCTCCGCGCGCTTGTAGCTGGCGCCGGTGGGGCAGACAGTGACGCAGGCCGGGGTTTCGCAGTGCAGACAAGATCGCGGAAAGTGCAGGGTCGTTGCGGGTTGCGCTTGAGACGTTTCAGGCGTCGAGCCGCAGCCAGCGACTTCGTAACTGTGGATCCGATTGAACCAGACACCGGTCGGATCTTTGCCGTAAGGCTGCTCATCGGTCAGCGGTCCCGCGATACCACCCGCGTTCCACTGCTTGCAGCTCACCGCGCAGGCGTGACAGCCGACGCAGGTGTCGAGATCGATCACCAGCCCGAGTTTGATTTTCGACGGCGGCGGCAGGTCGGTCATATGCGGTCCTGCCGGTCGCGCTTGAATCGTTGCTTGAATCGGGACACGTTCCACCCGCCGAAGATCGCTACTGTCAGACAGAACATGAAGATGTAGGCGCTCCGCAATCGGCTCGCTGGCGTCGCGAACGGCTCGGCGTCGTTCGCCATCTGCGCGCCGGCGGGATCGATGAACGCATACAGCGCCGCAAGCGCCCCGCCCGTACCGAGGACTAGGCACAGCCAGGCGATCAGCATGAACAGGATTCTCATCGCGCCCCGGTCTCTGTTGCGCGCATCGTGGCGCCGTAGCGCAGCGGCGCATCGTCGGCAGCTTCGAACGCGATCGGAACGAACTGCGGCGCGCTCATGCCGGCGGTGTCGGCCTTGCGGATCGACACGCGAAGATCGAACCACGCCGCCTGTCCGGTGACCGGGTCGGCGTTGGCATAGTCGCCACGCGGGGTGATATCGGAAATCAGATGATTGAGCAGGAAGCCTTTTTCGGCCTCCGGCGCATGCTTCGCGAGCTTCCACGCGCCCTTGCGCTTGCCGATTGCGTTCCAGGTCCACACCGTATCCGGCTGCACGTTGCCGGCGAACTTCGCCTGCACGGTGATGGTGCCGTGATGCGACGACACTTCGATCCAGTCCTCGTCGGCAATGCCGTAGCGCGCGGCGGTATCCGGATGCAGATACAGATAATTGCGTGTGGTGATCTGGCGCAGCCACGCATTCTGCGAACCCCAGGCGTGGTACATGAACATGGGGCGCTGGGTGATGGCGGAGAGCGGCAATGCTTCGCTGTTCGTTTGTGCGGATTCGAAGGGTTCGTACCAGAGCGGCAGCGGATCGAAATACGTCGCCACGCGTTCGCGATGTCCTTCCGGCGGCTGCAACGCACCGTGACCCTGCGCGGCGAGGCGGAATTTCTGCAGCGTTTCCGAATACAGCTGCAGCACGATCGGTTCGGTGGTGGCGATGAAGCCGAAGCGGTGCGCCCACTGCAGATAATCGCGGTTCGCCATCTTGTAGTAGCGCGCGGATTCGGGGATCGGCGCGTGCCAGAAACCGCCGTGTTCGATGTAGCGCTGCAGTTGCTGCGGATTCGGCGCGCCCTTGCCGGTTTCGCTGCCGTCTTCACCCCGCCAGCCCGCGAGCAGGCCGACGCCCGGCGCCCGTTCGTGATGCACCATGTAATCGGCGTAGTCGCGATAGATCGGCGCGCCGTCCGCGTCGGTCATGCCCGGCAGGCCCAGACGCGCGCCGATGTCCAGCAGCACCGACTGGAAGCCGCGCACATCGCGCGGGCGGCCGTCGCTGTCGAGTTGCGTCGCCGGATCGAAGACCGGATGCCGGATCGCATCGGAGGCGCCGTCGGCATCGGAGATCGGCCGGTCGAGCAGGCTGATCGCGTCGTGCCGCTCAAGATAGGTCGTGTCTGGCAGGACCAGATCGGCGTAGGCCACCATCTCGCTGGCGTAGGCATCGCTGTAGATGATGTGCGGAATCTTGTAGGTGCCGTCCGCGTCCTTGTCGGTGAGCCAGCGCATGGTCTCGCGCGTGTTCATCGCCGAGTTCCAGCTCATGTTCGCCATGAACATCAGCAGCGTGTCGATCCTGTACGGGTCGCCGGCCCATGCGTTGCGGATCACCGTATGCAGCAGGCCGTGTGCGGACAGCGGATACGCCCACGAAAACGCATGGTCGATCCGTCGCGGCTGGCCGTTGGCATCGACCACCAGATCCTCCGGCCCGTGCACGAAGCCCAGCGGTGCGGCGTCGAGCGTGCCGTTCTCGCGGCGCAGTTTGCCCGGACGGTTCGCAGGGGGCATCGGTTTCGGAAACGGCGGCTGGTAGCGGAAACTGCCCGGCGCGTCGACCGCGCCGAGCAGCAGCTGCAGCACGTGCAGCGCGCGACAGGTGTGAAAACCGTTGCTGTGCGCGCTGATCCCGCGCATCGCGTGCATCGACACCGGGCGGCCGACCATGTCCTTGTGTTGACGTCCCCAGCTGTCGGTCCATGCGATCGGCAGCGACAGATTGCTTTCGAACGCGGCCTGCGCCAGTTCGCGCGCGATGCGGCGGATGGTGTCCGCAGGGATGCCGCAGCGCTCGCTGACCGCATCGGGCGAATACTGCGGATCGAGATAGCGCTCGGCGAGCAGCTGGAAGACGGGAACGGCGATGCGGCCGTCGGGCAAGGTGTACTCGCCGACGACGGCGGGAAGGATGTCGATGGCGTTGGCATCGACTGCGGCATCCGTCGCGCGGTTCCAGCAGAGGCCTTTGCCGGCGTCATCGCGCGCGAACAGCCCATCGTCGGCGCCGCCGGGATTGCGCACCACCAGCCAATGCGCATTCGCATAGCGCACCAGGTAATCCAGATCGATGCGGTCGTTGCGCAGCAGTTCGTGGATCAGCGCGAACGCGAACAGGCCGTCGGTGCCGGGGCGGATGCCGATCCATTCGTCGGCGATCGCGCCGTAGCCGGTGCGCACCGGATTGATCGCCACAATCTTGGCGCCGCGCGCCTTGAGTTTGCCCAGGCCGAGTTTGATCGGGTTGGAGTCGTGGTCTTCGGCCACGCCCCAGAGCATGAAGTAGCGCGTGTGCTCCCAGTCGGGTTCGCCGAATTCCCAGAAGCTGCCGCCGATGGTGTACAGCCCGCCGGCAGCCATGTTCACCGAGCAGAAGCCGCCGTGCGCGGCGTAGTTGACGGTGCCGAACTGCTGCGCCCACCAGCCGGTGAGCGCCTGCGACTGGTCGCGGCCGGTGAAGAACGCCAGTTCATCGGGATTTCTTTCCCGGATCGGTTTCAACCAAGAGGTCGCCAGCGTGAGCGCTTCGTCCCATTCGATTTCGCGAAACTCGCCGCTGCCGCGTTCGCCGGTGCGCAGCAAGGGCTTGCGCAGCCGCGCCGGCGAGTAGTGCTGCATGATCCCGGCCGAGCCCTTGGCGCAGAGCACGCCCTTGTTCACCGGGTGATCGGGATTGCCCTGGATGTAGCGGATCTGCCCGTCCTTGATCCAGACGCGGATGCCGCATCGGCACGCGCACATGTAGCACGTGGTGGTTTTGAACGCATCGCCGGGTGAGGGCGAAAGGTTGAGCGTGGGCTCCTGCATCCGACCATTGTGCCTGCCGGGAGCGCCGGCAGGCGAGCACGGATCGGGCGGGCTTACTTCGGGGGCTCGATCTTGATGCCCGGGTCGTTGAAGCGCGAGTAGTGGATGGTCATCGTACTGGTGCCCTTGCCGCTGCTGCCGGTGGTCTGCATCTTGGCCGGATAACCGTCCAGGCCGACCCAGATCAACGAGGTGGTCGGCGTCTTGCCGCCCTGGCTCATGCGGTACTTTTTCGCGGGCTTGCCGTTCACCGCTTCCATGCCCAGCGCTTCGACCTGCATCTTGTCGATCTCGCGGAAGGCGCGGTCGGTTTCGCGCCACTGCGTCGTGGTGCCCTTGGGCATCGGCATGCGCATGGTGCGTCCGTCGATGCTCATGTACATGGTGTCGCCGATGACGATCTGGGTACCCATCGGCATCTTCATGCGATAGCGGTCGGGCGCGACGAAATCCATATCCATCTTCGGCATGCGCTTGTCGCTGTTCTCCATGGTCACGTGGTAGCTGCGCAGCGCGAGGAACTTGAGGCTCAAGGCCTTCATGTCCTCTTTCGGACCGGCCCAGGCGGCGACTGCAGCCAGCAGCGACAGTGGCACCAGCAGCCAGGCGAGGCGTCGGGCGAGGGCGGGGCGAAATGGGGACGACATCGGCGATACTCCGGTCATTGCGGCGACATTGTTCGCATTAGCGCAAAATCCGGACAAAACCGGCCACGCCGATCCACGGCCTGCCGATTGACCATTCAGGAACACGATGGACCCCAGTGACGCGACCGTGTGGCGTTTGTGGCTGTTTCTCGGCCTGCTGGCGGTGCTGTCGCTCGCCGAGCGCCTGCGTCCCGGGCCCAATCCGGCGCAGCGGCGTCCACGGCGCTGGCCGGCGCATCTGGCGCTGGTCGCGCTCGACACCGCGCTGGCGCGGCTGCTGCTGCCCGCCGGTGCCTTCGGCGCAGCGGTCTGGGCGCAGTCGGCCGGGGTCGGCCTGTTCAATCTGAAGCCGGATGCGCTGCCGATGTGGCTCGAAGCGCTGCTCAGCGTGCTGTTGCTGGATCTGGCGATCTACTGGCAGCACCGTTGGCTGCATGCGGTGGGCTGGCTGTGGCGGCTGCATCGCACCCATCACACCGACACCACGCTCGATGCCAGCTCCGCTCTACGATTCCATCCGCTGGAAATCCTGCTGTCGCTGGCCTACAAATGCGCGCTGGCGATCGTACTCGGCGTCGATCCTGCGGTGCTGCTGGTGTTCGAGGCGCTGCTGTCGAGCTTCGCGCTGATCACCCACGCCAATCTCTCATTGCCGCCGCGACTCGACAACGCGCTGCGCTGGGTGCTGGTGACGCCGGCGATGCACTGGATCCATCACAGCACCCATCGCGACGAACAGCAGCGCAACTTCGGCTTCCACCTCAGCGTCTGGGATCGGCTGTTCGGCAGTTATGCGCCTCATGCGCGCGAGCAGCCGCAGCGCTTCGGCGTCGATGGCGTCGGGGTCGAGCGCGCGACGCGCATCGTCGATCTGCTGCGTGAGCCGTTCCGCGCAGACACATCGACCGACACTTGAATCCGACCGGAAACAGTCTCGTTCAGCAGACGCATTGTGGGAGCGGCTTCAGCCGCGACGCTTGACTCGTCATTGCCTGTCGCGGCTGAAGCCGCTCCCACAATTCTATGGAACGGATCGACGGTCAGAAATGTCCAGATCCCGCAGCCAGAATGCCAGCGCCGCCTGCTTCGGCGTCGGTGCCGACAGCGCGTAGAGCGCTTCGGCGAGCGCAGCGAGATCGTCGACGGTGTCGACATCGCATAGCCGCCGCAGGGTCGCCACCGAGGCATCGCCGAGCGCATCGAGAAACCGCGTGGCGGTATCGCTCTGCGACCACGGGGTGTCCGCCCACGCGGGTTCCGGCACCGCGATGCGGGTCGCGAACAGCCAGAAGCCGCCGTCTTCGCTGGGCCCGAGCGCATGGTCGTGCGTATCGAGCGCGCTGCAGGCGGCCAGCAGATCCTCCGCCCGAAGCTGCGGCGCATCTGCGCCGATCAGCACTGCGCGGCCGTGTCGTTCGCACAGAACTTGGCACACATGGCGCATGCGTGCACCCAGATCGCCTTCGCCCTGCGCGATGCAAGGCAGATCGCACCAGATCGGCGCATCCAGCGCTTCGGTTTCCGCGACGGCCCAGTAAGCGACCAGCCCGGGTGCCGCCGCCTGCGCCTGCATGACGACGTCGGCGACCGCAGCGGCGGCAAGGCGGTGGAAGACCTCCGCTGCATCTCGCCCGATCGACTGCGCGAGTCGGGTCTTCAGCGGCGAAAAACCCGGTGTTTTCACGAAGATCGCCAAGCCCGTTGCGGTGCTCATCGACGCGACTCGCGCCAGGCCTGATCGGCCGTAAGCCTGAGATGACGCAGCGTCGTGCGCAGCCAGCCGCGTTCGGCGTATTTCCGCGCGCTGCTGATCAGCGCGGCGTCGATCTCGCGCAGCGGCAGGCCTGCTCGCCGTGCGCGCCATACCAGCGCGTGATCTTCGCCGTAGGCCAGCTGGATGTCGAAGCCTTCGAGGCGATCGAATTCCAGCCGTGGAATCAGCAGGCCCTGATCGCCGAATGGCAGGCCGAGCCGCCGTGACCGCCAGTTCGCGCCAGCGGCATTCGCGCGCATCGCCCAATGCAGATGCTGCGGACCGTCGGTATCGAACCGCAGCCGGAACCAGCCCAGTGCCGGCTCGCCGCACTGCAGGAATGCGCGCAACGCCGGCAGCGTTTCCGGCGTGAGCCGGGTGTCGGCATGCACGAACCACAGCCATTCGCGCCGCGCCGCGCGTGCGCCGGCGTTCTGCTGCCGCGCGCGGCCGGGCGGGCTGCGCAGGGCGAACGCAGGCGCCGGCTGCGGGTCGCCCTCGGCGAAGACCGGCAGCAGTTCCGCAGCGTCGGCATGATCGCCGAGCGCCGCGTACAGCGATGGCCATGCGCGATCGCCGGGTCCCACCGGCAGCACGATCGACACCTGCGCCAGCGGGTCGCTCATCCGGTCAGCGCGCCGCCGCAGCTGCTGCCGCTGCCTGCGGTGCAGGCGTAGCAGTGGCGGCCGAACGCGATCGGACGCTGTTCGATCTCGTCCAGACGCGCGATGTCCCAGAGTGTCGACCGCTGCGCGCCTGCGGGCAGGGCCAACATCTGGTTGAAATCGCAGTCGTACAGCGTGCCGTCCCAGCCCACCGACACCAGGTTGCGGCACATCACGCCTTCGGCCGCGCGCGGATTGAAGTGATCGATCAACAGCTGCATGTACGCATCGAGCTGGCCGTCGCGTTCCAGCGCGTGCAGGAAGCGTTTGATCGGCATGTTGGCGAGGGTGAACAGCCGGTTGAACACGATGCCGAAGTCATCGGACAGGCGTTTTCGATAGTCCGCTTCCAGCGCGGCCTGCGCCGGCGGCAGCGACGGTCCGCCGGGGTTGTAGACCAGATCCAGTTCGAGTGCGCTGTCTTCGCGGCCATAGCCCAGTGCATTCAGTCGCTGCAGTGCTTCGATACTCTGCAGGAACACGCCCTTGCCGCGCTGTTTTTCCACATTCGCGGACGAATAGCACGGCAGCGATGCGACCACCGCGATGCCGTGTTCGGCCATGAATTCCGCAGTGCTTTCCTGCCCGGGTTCGAACAGCACGGTGAGATTGCAGCGGTCGATCACCTTCAGTCCGTGCGCGCGCCCGGCGGCGGCGAGGCGGCGGAACTGCGGGTGCAGCTCCGGTGCGCCGCCGGTGAGGTCCAGCGTGTGCAGCGCCGGCGCGGTCGGCATCAGTTCGATCAGCCGGTCGATGCCGCGCGCGTCCAGCGCCTCCTCGCGCTTGGGCCCGGATTCCACGTGGCAATGCGTGCATGCCAGATTGCAGCGCGCGGTCAGATTCACCTGAAGGATTTCCAGCGGTGTGCGCGGCAGCGCCAGGCCGTGGCGTTCCAGCATGCGCGGAAACGGTGCGATCGGCGCGGCGAGCGCGGTCATTGCGGGCTCGGCGAAACCGATGTTCATCGTTGCGCTCCCGCGACGAAGTCGATATCGCCGAACCAACTGGTGGTGGATTCGCCGGTGTTGTCGGTGTCCACCGATACCGCGATGCCGATGATCTGCGGCGGATCGGTATTGAACGCGCGCCGGTAGTCTTCGACCACGTTGCGCTGCAGCGACACCCAGCGCCCGACCTGCGCATCGCCGGAGCTGGCGACCACCATCGCCACGAACGGCGTATAGGCATTGTCGAAGATACTGCCGACCGGTTGGCGGTTGTCCCAGACATAGCACAGCGCCGCCGACGGCAGCTGATCGCCGTAACGCATGCGCCCGAGTTTCAGCAGCGCGCGCTCCTTCATGGTCATCTTGTCTTCGCCGCGATCGAAGAACACATAAAGCCTGGCGGAATAGTCGTCCCCTTCCTTGGTGGTGATGTCGCCGCCCTGCAGCACGCGTTCGGTGCGCCAGCGCCAGCGCAGCATCGGCGTGAGCTTCGGATCGACGAACAGGCCGTGGCGCAGCGACGATGCCGAGCCGTCGGCGCGCGCGCGCAGCACGATGGTGCCGTCGTCCATCACCAGATCGTATCGGGTCTGACGCTCGACCTTCGGCAGCGTCTGCACCGCCCAGCCCGGCGGTGCGGTGGCGGCCAGCGGGCCGGACGAAAACGGCGTGGTCCGCGCGATGAGCCGGCCCTGCGTTGCGGTTGGGCCGCCGGCATGGCCGGTGCGGGGTTTTGCGGCCCACGCATCCAGCGTCGTCGATACCAGTGCGACGACGAGTGCGCACGCCACGGCTGTGGTTCGCAGGCTGATATGGGTATTGCGGTCGATCACTTGCGCTCCCAGTCGTGATAGCGCCGCAGCCAGCCGAGCACGCGTTCCGGCTTGTGGCGTTTCCGGCGCGTCCCGGCGGCGAACTTGGCGCCTTCGGCGAACGTAGGATAGGCGAACACCGTGCCGAGAATCTTGTCCAGGCCGAGCTTGTGCTTCATCGCCAGCGCGAAGATCGCGATCAGATCGCCGGCGCGGGCGCCGACGATGGTCGCGCCGAGAATGGTGTCCTTGCCCGGCGGCACCAATACTTTGACGAAGCCCTCGGTCGCACCCTCGGCGATCGCGCGGTCCAGCTCCGAGAACGGATGCACGATGACTTCGACCGCGATGCCCTGCGCTTCGGCTTCGCGTTCGTTGATGCCGACCCGCGCCAACTCCGGATCGGTGTACGTGGCTGCGGGCAGCACCCGGTAATCGGCGCGGAACGATTTGAAGCGTCCGAACAGCGCGTTCACTGCGGCATACCAGGCCTGATGCGCGCCGGCATGGGTCAACTGGAACGGCCCGGTGACATCGCCCACCGCGAGAATGTTCGGGAATTTTGTGCGCAGATAATCATCGGTATCGATGGTGCGGTTCTTGCGCAGCGGAATGCCCAGTGTCTCCAGGCCGAAGCCGTCGACGTTGGCCGTACGGCCCACCGCCACCAGCAGCAGATCGAACGGCAATTCGGTCTGCGCACCGTCGTGTTCCACCACCAGCAGATGCGGTTCGCCGGGGCGCGCTTCCATCGCCTTGCGCCCCAGCAGCACGCGCACGCCGTCGTGTTCCAGCGATGCCTGCACGACGGCTGCGGCGTCGGCGTCTTCGCGGGCCAGCAGTTGCGGCGCCATTTCGACGATGCTCACGTCGCAGTCGAAGCGGGAAAGACTCTGCGCCAGTTCGCAGCCGATCGGGCCGCCGCCCAGCACGACGATCCGCTGCGGCAATGCTTCGAGGGCCCAGAACGTGTCGGATGTGCAGTAGGGCACGCCTTCGAGACCGGGGATCGGCGGCACGAACGGCCGCGCGCCGGTGGCGATGACCAGATGGCGCGCGCTGAGCCGCTGGCCGTTCACTTCGACTTCCCACGGCGAAACGATGCGCGCCTCGCCCTGCAGCACTTCGACACCCAGACCGGTATAGCGCTCGACCGAATCGTTCGGCTCGATCGCCGCGATCGAGGCGCGCACATGGGCCATCACGACGCCGAAGTCGGGCATGCCGCGCTGCGCCGGAATGCCGAACTCCGGCGCGCGATCGACCTCGGCTGCGGCATGCGCGGCACGGATCAGCGCCTTCGACGGTACGCAGCCTCGGTTGAGGCAGTCGCCGCCCATTTCGGCTTTTTCGATCAGGGTGACCTTCGCACGTACGGTCGCGGCGATGTAGCTGGTGACCAGACCGGCGGCACCCGCGCCGATCACGATCAGATTGCGATCGAAGCGCTTCGGTTTGTTCCACCCGCGATAGACGCGGTGCGCGCGCAGCGCGTCCAGCGCCTTGCGCGCGATCAAAGGCAGCAGCGCCAGCGCGGTGAACGCGATGGCCAGCGGCAGACTCAGGATGTCGCCCACCGACTGCAGCTTGCCCAGCTCACGGCCCGCGTTCACGTAGACGAGCGTGCCCGGCAGCATGCCGACCAGACTCACCCAGACATAAGTGAGGGTGCGGATGCCGGTCAGGCCCATCGCCAGATTGATCACGAAAAACGGGAACACCGGGGCCAAGCGCAGCGCGAACAGGTAAAAACCGCCTTCGCGTTCGATGCCGGCATCGATGGTCTTCAGCCGTTCGCCGAACTTCGCCCGCACCGTGTCGCGGAAGAGATAGCGCGCGCTGAGCATCGAGAGCGTCGCGCCCAGTGTGGCCGAGATCGCGACCACGACACTGCCGGTGCGCAGACCGAACAGCGCGCCGGCGAACAGGGTCAGGATGGTCGCGCCGGGAATCGACAGCGCGGTCGCGCCGACGTAGATCGCCGCGAAGCCGAGGATCGCGGTCCAAGGGTTGGCGGCGGCGTAGGCGCGGGCGTCGCCCAGCAGAGACTGCAGCTTCTGCAACTGCAGATACTCGCCGAAGCCGCCGAGATACAGCGCCAGTACGCTGCCGACCAGCAGCAGAAGAAGTATCGCTTTCGAGGCTTTCATCGTGCGCGCTCAGCAGCAGGCCGCAGGCGCAGCGGTCGTTGTCGGCGCACAGTCGAACAGACCGAAATGCGCGCCGCGCGCAGTCACGCTGAAGTGCTCGGCATAACGCGTCTTCGCCAGCATGTCGGCGGTGTTGCCGCAGACCAGCATCGGCCGGCCGCGCTCGAAACGGTGATGGTCGTCGAGCACGAATGCGTGCGGATGATGCGGAATCGTGCCGCGATAGGTCGCGACCTGGCCGTAGTCCTCGCAGCGGTCTTCCAGGTCGAGCTTGAACGCGCGCACAGTGATGCTCTCGAAGCGGACGTGGCCGATCACCGCTTCGATGTCGGCATCGAGCAGTGGCACCGGGCTGCGGGCGACGATCCGGAAATCGGCGCAGCCCAGATCCAGCAGCAGGCGCCTGAAATCCTCCAGATACAGCGCGCCGGACAGGCACTCGCCGCGCAGCACCGGGTCCTGCAGCAGCGCCTCGGGGATGCGGCGGTCGGCGAACACATCGGAGAAGTACAGTTCGCCGCCGGGCTTCAGCGCGCGGAAGACTTCGGCCAGAACGCGTGCCTTGTCGCCGGCCAGATTCAGCACGCAGTTGGAGATCACCGCATCGACGCTGTCATCGCCGATGCCAGCGGTGGCCAGATCCTCGATCGAGCCGTACCGGAACTCGATGTTGTCCAAACCGGTGATCCTGCGGTGCTCGGCGACGTTGCGCTTGGCAACCGCGAGCTGCTGCGGGGTCATGTCGATGCCGATCACCCGGCCTGCCGGCCCGACCAGCCGCGAGGCGAGGAAGGCGTCGCGGCCGGTGCCGCAGCCCAGATCGACCACGGTCGCGCCTGCGGCTGCGGCCGGGATCGGCGAGCCGCAGCCGTAGAAACGGTCGGTGACTTCGCGCGGAATCTCGCGCAGCCAGTCCTGCAGGTAGGCGGGCATGGCCTCGGGGCTGCAGCAGGCGCCGGTCTTCAGATCGCGCTGGCTGGTGAGGGTTTCCCCGTAGTACTGCTGGATGGCGCTATCGCCCATGGTCGGCTCCGTGAGGTGGGTCGGCGGGCGACAGGCGACCCGGCTGTTGAGGATAGAGAGACATCGGCGGGTCGAAACGGTGTGTCGGCACCGTTGATCGCATCCACTGCGACCCCATCACGATACGATGCTTGCCCGGTGGGAGATGCATGCCGCAGTGTATGACCGCCCGCCCCCGCATCCGCCATAATCGAAGACATGGACCGTTACGAACGCATTCTCTCCCTCCACCGCATCCTGAAGAGCGCCCGCTACCCGGTCACGGTCAAGCGGCTGCAGGATGAACTGGAGTGCTCGCGCGCCACCGCCTACCGCGACCTCGCCTTCCTGCGCGACGCGCTGATGGCGCCGATCATGGGCGACGGCGAAGCCGGTTTCCGCTACGACCCCGGCGAAGGCGAACGCTTCGAGCTGCCCGGGCTGTGGCTGAACTCGGAAGAATTGCACGCGCTCCTGGCCGCACAGCAGTTGCTCAGCCGCACTGGTGGCGGGGTGCTGTCCTCGGCCCTGGCGCCGCTGCAGCAGCGCATCGAGAAGCTGCTGGAAGAACACGCCCCCGGCAAGCGCTGGCCGGTCGAACGGGTCCGCGTGATCCCGCACCGCACCCGGACCATGGACGAACAGGTGTTCCGCGTCGTCTGCTCTGCGGTGCTGGAGCGCAACCAGCTCAGCTTCGAATACCGCGCGCGCTCCACCGACGAAAAGACCCGCCGCGTCGTCTCGCCGCAGCGCATCACCCACTACCGCGGCAACTGGTATCTCGACGCGCTCGATCACGACCGCGAAGCGCTGCGCAGTTTTTCGGTCGACCGCATCGCCACCGCGCGCATGCAGGACACGCCCGCACAGGACGTGCCCGACGGCGAACTCAACGATCACCTGGCCGGCAGCTACGGCATTTTCTCCGGCGCACCCAAAGGCTGGGCCACCATCGTCTTCAATCCCAAGATCGCCCGCTGGGTCGCCGACGAACACTGGCACTCGCAGCAGCAGGACCGCTTCCTGCCCGACGGCCGCTTCGAACGCAAAGTGCCGTACAGCGCCCAGCGCGAACTGCTGATGGACATCCTGCATTACGGCCCGGATGCGGAGATCGTCGAGCCCGCTTCGCTGCGCGAGCAGATGAAGTCGATGCTGCAACTTGCGGTGAGCAATTACGAAAAATAGTTTTTTGTAGGATGGGTTGAGCGCAGCGATACCCATCGATCTTCGGGATCAAGCGATGCCTGTCGTCCGCGATAAAAAGCGATGGGTATCGCTACGCTCAACCCAATGGAATGGACTCCTCCCACTTCTTCGGCATCTAGGTGCCAGACTGGAAGGCGTTATCCACCAGTCACGAAGCAGGAGGAGTCCGCCATGCAGATTACCCGTATCGCCCTCGATCTGGCAAAA
>JBIITV010000209.1:0-5668 GCA_044340325.1 Lysobacteraceae bacterium | reverse complement strand
TGGCGCGACAGCGAGCCGCCACTGGCATTGATATCGTACTTGCTCTGATGCAGATCGAGATTCACCCCACCGACGATCGCAGCGCGGCATTCGCCCGTGCGGATCGCATCACAGGCCAGTTTGATCGCGGTCAAGCTGGCCGAACATGCGGTGTCCAGAGTCAGGCTCGGCCCGTGCAGATCCATCCAATAGGAGACCCGGTTGGCGATGCTCCAAAGGAAGGAACTCGGGTTCACCACACGGCCAGCAGCCTTTTCGTCTGCGCCAACCATTTGGTACGACGACCAGACCGCGCCCACGAACACGCCGATGTCACGGTCGCCGCCCTCGCTGTCCAGCGTGTCGACACAGTAGCCGGCGTCTTCCAGCGCCTCGTAGGCGACTTCGAGAAACTGTCGCTCCTGCGGATCCATAATCAGCGCTTCGCGAGCTAAGATACCGAAGAACTCGGCGTCGAAGGCCTCAACCCCGTCGATGAAACCACCACGATAGCGAACCGCATTGGGGCGCATCGCCAAACGCGCGTCTGGAAGTTCCTCGATGCTGTCGCGACCTTCGACGAGCATGCGCCATAGCGCGCGCGGTGTGTTCGCGCCGGGATAGCGCCCAGCCATGCCAACGATGGCGATGTCAGCCACCGCGCGATCAGCGGTCATGGTGTGTGCAGGCAATCCTGCAAACAAGGGCTGCGCTTCGTTGGCTGACGCAGCGGAGCTCTCGGCTGCGGATGTCCCCGCCGAAAGCGCCTCAACCGGCGCGACCGGATGCAGATAGCCGCGTATGCGCCAAGCGGCGGCGATATCGCCGGTGCCAGCGCCTGACCCAGCTTGGAGGTCGGGGATGTTGCGCTTCTGGGCGAAGGCCGCCGCGATGCGCTTCGCGATCTCGTCGGCCTCGTCCATCCCGGTACCAAGCGGCAGCGCCAAGCGCACAGTGCCGGCCAACGCATGATCACGCGCCATGCCCGCATTGTGCCCAGCAGCGCGGATGCCGGTTTCGATGTACAGCCACGCCAGGAACGACGCGCAGGGCTCTTGCAGCGATGCGAATTCCGAGATCGCCGCGACATCAATCAGCACGCAGTGCGCACCGACAGGCGAGACGACCGGAACACCCTGCCGCGCCAGCGACTCGCCGAGTGTGGCGACCGCCATCTGACGGGTCACGATGCGATGCTCAAGATACGTTCGGTCACGCAGCGAAAGGCCAAGCAACTTGCGCTCGAACGCGCCGAGCGCGCAGCCGTCCTCTGCTGCGACGGCCTGCAAGCGGGCGTGCAGCGATGAGTCGCGGGTCGCGACAATGCCGCCCGCACAGACGCCGAAATTCTTCGGCAAACTAGCCACGACCGCATCAGCACAGTCGAGCAGTTCGCGCACTGCATCCCACATCGCCGCACCCGTCCGTTGCGGCGCGGCCATGCATACGTTGTCGAGCACGCGTGTGGCGTCGACGACCAGCGCGATTCCGTGAGGCGCGAGCAGCGCCGCAAGCGCGCGCAGGTGCTGCACAGACACCGGCTGCCCGCCGGATGCGTTGTTGCACACCTCGACGTAAACCATCGCTATGTCGGCTATGTCGGCGAGCGCATCGCGTACCGCATCGAGATCGATCTCGGCCTTATCGGTCTTCGGCGCACCAAGCGCGAACACCGATGCCTTCGGCAATTCCCGGGGGGTAAAGCCGTTGTCGATCTGGTGAAAGAGATTGGTGGGAAACAACAGGTTCTGCAGCACGATGCCCTTGCGCGGCCATGCACGGTAGAACACGCGCTCGGCGGTCCTCCCCGACCGGGTCAGGGTGAAATGCGGGAATGGGAAAATCGAGCCGAGCGCGGCGGCAGTATCCACATCTCCGCGAACAAGTGCATACAGGTGGCGGCTGCGCTCAGCGATCGCCGCCGTATGCAATTGCGCCCAGGAATCGGTCTTCAAATCTAATTCGACGTGCGCGTGACCGAGATTGAGGGGATTGAATCCCGCCTCGGCCAAATGGAAGGATCGCGGCAGACCGCGTACTCCAATCGCAGCGTCCGCCTGTGCGGTTTCACACGGCCGAACGACGACCGCAGCGTCAACCAGCGTCGCCATCCTGTCGTCATCGTTCTCCGCCAATGATGCCGTGTGGCGGGCTTCGTCGCTGGTCTGCATCCGATCTGGATCGGCGACCATCATGATCAGATCGATCACGTCCTGCGGATCACCGGTACCCTTCGGGCGACAGAGATAAATCGTGCTGTTTTCAGGCCTGAATTTATTCTTGAACTGCAAATTTCCAGCGTCATTGAACAAGTTTTGTTCGCGCAGTTCGTCGAGCGCGCGATCGATGTCCGGGTCGGCATGCGGCGACTCCTCAATCTTGCAGCCGTAGGTACCCCCCAGGCTGAGCACCTGGCATCCCTCCGCCACCAGCGCCTCGACGATCCGGCTGATCGCGAACTCCAGCCCACCCAGGGGCATGTCGCTGCCGTAGAACTCCAGATCCATCAAATAACCGCCAAAACGCACCGCCAACGGCGAGATCATGATGACGTTCTGCATCGCGTCATTCATGTAGGTCACGAAGATCCGGTGCGCAGGATTGAGCGTGCCTTCCAGAATCTCTTCCCGCACCTTGTAGATGAGCGGATTCACCATCGTGCGGTTCGCGCACCAAGCGTCGATGATGGAGACGATGTTCTGCGTCTTCTCCGAGTCGGAACCGCAGCGGAACTCCTCCGTCCGGCAGACGCCTTCTTTCTCGAATTTCTGAACCAGATAGCGCAATCGGCGCATCGCGGCGCCCGCGAGCGTGAATTTTGTCAACTCGACGATGCGCTGGACCACACCGAAAGGCGTCGAAGTGAAGCGCATATCGGTGTCGTCGGGCAGCGGTTTTGCCGACAGTAGATTGGGATGCAGCCCGTCCTGCATGCAGTGACGAACGAACTCGTCAGCCAGCTCGGCATAGTGCTCATCCGGCCCGGTATAGGCATAAGCCAGCACCCGATCCTGGCTGCGCGCGTAATGGAAATAGCTCTTACGCTGACGGCCGATGAACAGGTTGGGGGCGATATTGCGCGTTCCGCGCGAGACCGAGCCGTCGTTAGCGTGTTCATCGAAGGTGCGTCGCACCCAATCGCCGATCTCCGGGTCCGCGAGCAATGCCTCCTCGAATCCGAGAGTGGCCGCAGCGGGACGCTCCGCGCGAGGGGGATCCGCGCGGATCTGCACCGCTGGCGCGTTCTGCACCTGCATTGGCGCTGCGATCGGCGTCGAAACGACCGTTGACGTATTCGCCGGCACAGATGCGGATTTGTCGGATGCGGATTTGTCGATGGAACGTGCCGAGAGCTTGCCAACATCCACCGACATTGCGCGCAAGGCGCCCGCATGCTGCTCGACGAAGTAGCCCGCGAGATCGTTGACGTGAAAGTTCTCGAAAAGCAGGGTTTTTGGCAGGCGGCCAAAATCCTTCTCAAGGGACTTGACGATCCTGAGCACCCGGAACGAGTCGATACCGAGATCGCCGAACGGCGTCGCGGGATCGAAATCCACGCCGATCGACCCAGCGCTCTCTGCGATGAGCGACTTCAAATAAGTCCGTGCAAACTCAAACAAACGATCCCGGTCTGTCATGGCTAAAAATCCCTGCGGCTAGGCTTTCGAATCCGTTGAACAAGGCATGACCCCCATGCCAAGCGAAGAACTGCAGGCCTCACTGCATCACACCGATATGACAACCCCGGTCACATCCTGTAATGGCGCCTCCTGATTGCAAGTCACGGCCTCAGGCAACGCTGATTAAGCCAGCGTTGCTGCGGCACAGAGACGTGCCGCTCGCGAGTCAATCACGCAAATGGTTGATTCGCGAGCTAGTCCGAATTCACTTCGGACTTGCGGCCACTGGACAAATCCAGGAGGACTTGCCCAGTATTGCCATTAAAATTGCCATTGAATCTTGAACAATGTCTGCTTCTGATCGCGAACCGTCCATAATGAGCCTTGACGAGAATTCGTCGAAGGAGCGGCCACGTTCAAATTCAACGTCAGATTGTCGTTGACTGTCCACGAGGCGAGCAACATGGTCAGCGTGCTTGCGTCTGGCCAGAAACCGAACGCTTGCAAGGTGATCGAAATGTCATCGTTGAAGAAATTCTTCTGGACTGAAACCATCCCCGTCTGCCGGTTGCGGGCGATACCAACAATATCCGTATCCCAATCGGATACGTGCTGGTTCAGCACTTCCGCTGACATTGAGAGCGTCGGAGTCGGACGATAGTCGAGTCCGAGATAGGTTTCGATCGTCTGCTTATGCACAATATGCAGCGCTTGATCGTTGAACGGCTTACCGAACTTGACCGCCGCCTCACCGCGCAAAACGAAGTTGCCGAGTCCGCGCGTGAATGACAAGCCTGTCAGAGTAAAGCGTTCGCGCACCCTGACAGCGAGGCCTTGGTCGTCCAGACGTCGCGCATAGTCGTTGTCCACCAGATTGGCCGCCATCAGCGTGATGTCGGCGCGGTCGTAGTTCTTTTTCCAGCTCACCCCGTATTCCGGGCCGCCTTCGCCGACACTTCCATTCCGGTAGCGTAGCGGATCGAAATCGTAGAGCGTGCCGTCTTCCGGAGATTTATTAAAGGAAGCCTGCGGGATAACGAACCCGCTCCAGCGCGAGTTGTCCGTGTAATGATCGACGACAAGCATCGGCTGACCGATGCGCAGTTCCTCAAGATTGAAGTTGAACAGTTCACGATTGTCGCGCGGACTGATTTCCTCGGTGATCGGCGCGAGCATCGACTCTCCCCAGGGCAGGGTCTGAATACCTGCGCGAAAGCTGGTCTTACCGAAACTGCTCTGGATATAGGCCTGCGTGACCACGATGTCTTGGTTCTCTGCGATGCGTCGATGGTCATTGCCGAAGAACACGTTGGCCTTGGCATCTAACTGGACCGAAAAGCTCTCATTGAATGTGCGTCCGTATTCTAGACGTAGCGAAGCTCGATTCTTGATCGTCCGCTTGGGGCGCTGCATCTTGTAACCGTATTCATAAGCCGCCGAAACCCGCAGTGGTGATTCGCCCTGCGCCTGGACTCCAGACATGTCGTCCACTTCGTCGAATCCGATTTGCACAAACTCATCGGCCACAGGCGCATCGACGGTGTCGTCAGCGTTGTCTTTTTCGGATTTTTCAGATTGGACTGAAAGCTCGTCGGCCCCCACAACGCTAGCTTGCGCTTCTGGCGCCTGTGCAATCGTTTGCAAAGGCATCGCAAGAACGAGTATCCCAGACCACAGGAAGAGGTCGCGCCTTAGGCCGGTGGGCAATCGCTTCAACACTCGCGATCGGCCCGAAAGGCGCAATTGCGCGCAAAAATCCAGTGGCGCAGCCCTACGCCGGGCACAGTCCACCGTCCGGAGCATATAACAAACGTTGCCCAGACCCCGAATTAACGAAATTGCTTCAAAAGTGACAATGAGAGCACTGCGTGCCCGATAGACGTACCCGCGTGATGCTGTCAGTCTTTGGTTTGGCGCCGGCCTTTCCGTATCTGGTGAACAAGCAACTTCAACGATGCAGCCCCAACTAAATCCTTTCAAAAATGCTGCTCCTAGACGTGTAGGGTTTAGCTTTTCTTGCTCAACGTCTTATAACCATACATGACTATTGTGACAAAATGAACAGGTGG
>JBIITV010000168.1:0-8915 GCA_044340325.1 Lysobacteraceae bacterium | reverse complement strand
ACTTGGAACGCTGCAGAAATACTGGCCACTCGTCGTGAAATTGGTGATTTTTCGCCTTCACCGGTGCGATAGACACCAATTATCAATAACTTGCGTCACGATTTTTTTTGCGCCCTTAAATCAATTTTTTCGAGCTGTCAATCAGTATTTCGACGGTTTGCCGGCTTGACCGATGCGCCAAAGATCGGGCGCCCGCGCAGGGTGTTGGATGAGCAGGAACAGGCGGTTGTCGATAACGTGCGACAGACCAGACCTGATGACGCGACGCACTGGGATATGCGCAGCATGAGCGCGGCAACCGGGGTATCAGGCTTGGCTTGGAGCAAAGCCTCGCGACCAACTGGGCGTCACTCCGACCTCGGCGTCTTGGCTGAACTGGGTGGCGCGGCTCTTCGGACAGGTCGGTGAAAAGTGGATCAAGCACCAGGCGCACAGGTCAGTCGCAGAGCTTGAACAATCGATCCAGCACGACATCGACACACACAACGCCGGTCAGAAGCCCTTTGTCTGGCACAAAACGGCCGATGCCATCCTTGCTTATGTTGCCAGAACTGCAGCTAGACTTTCTTGAAGTTATTCTTGAGACGCCACCCTAGCGCAACTCGAACGCATCCCCGTCCAGCATCGCCGGGAACCGTTCGCGATGCGCGACGAGTTCTTTCGCCTGCAGCGTGGTGGTGACGACGACTTCTTCGTCGGCGCATTCGCTGACCGGCTGACCCAGGAAATCGATCACCGCGCTGTCGCCGGCGTAGTGCAGCTGATTGCCATCGGCGCCGACGCGGTTGAGGCCGGCGACGTAGCACAGGTTTTCGATCGCGCGCGCGCGCAGCAGCGTCTTCCACGGATAGGCGCGGGCCGAAGGCCAGTTGGCGACATACAGCAGCAGATCGTAGTCGAGTTGACCCGGGCGCTCCACGTCGTAACGATTGCGCGAGAACACCGGGAAGCGCAGGTCGTAGCAGACCAGCGGGCAGATGCGCCAGCCGCGCCAGTCGAGCGTGAGGCGATCGCGGCCTGCTGCGTAGCGCTCATGTTCGCGGCCATAGCGGAACAGATGACGTTTGTCGTAAGTGCGCAGCTCACCGTCGGGCGTGGCGAACAGCAAACGATTGAACACCCTCGAACCGCCAGCGCCGTCCTCCTCGCGCAGCTGTACGCTGCCGCAGACTGCGGCGTTCAACGCGCGCGCCTGCTCGCGCGCCCAGGCGACGGTCGGGCCGTCCATCGTTTCGGCCTGGGCGATGGCGTCGTTGGAAAAACCACTGGTGAAGGTCTCGGGCAGCAGCACCAGATCGGTCCGGTCATGCAGCGGGGCGATGAGGCGTCCGTAATACTCGCGATTGGCGGCCGGATCGTGCCAACGGGTGGCGCCCTGCACAAGGGTGACGCGAAGATCGTTCATGGAAGCATCCATCTGTGAGAGCGACGCAAGTCGCGACATGCATTCAATACACCCATCAGTCGCGACTTTCGTCGCTCCGATAACAACAGGGCTCAGAGTCTCTGCAGGCGTTCGATCGCAGCGTCGAGCGTGCTGTCGTTCTTCGCGAAGCACAGCCGCGCGATACGTTGATCCATCGGCGCGACATCGTAGAACGGCGACAGCGGAATCGCGGCGACGCCCTTCTCGATCGTGAGCCAGCGGCAGAACGCGGCATCGTCGAGATCGCTGATCGCCGAATAGTCGACCAGTTGGAAATACCCGCCAGGCACAGGCAGCGGCTCGAACTTCGTCGTGAGGAGCTGTTCGCGGAAGCGGTCGCGCTTGGCCTGATAGAACGTGCCGAGCTGTTCGTAGTGTTCGGGCTCGGCGTCGATCATCGCCGCGAACGCGTGCTGCGCCGGATGGAAGGTGCAAAACACATTGTATTGATGCACCTTGCGGAATTCGGCGCTCAACGCAGGCGGGGCGATGCAGTAGCCGACCTTCCAGCCAGTGCAGTGATAGGTTTTGCCGAAACTGGAGATCACGAACGCGCGTTCGCGCAGCTCCGGGTAGCGCAGCGCGGACTCGTGGCGGGCGCCATCGAAGACGATATGTTCGTAGACTTCGTCGGAAAGCAGCCAGATGCCGGTATCGCGCAGGATATCTGCAATCGTATTCATGTCGGCGTCGTTCAGCATCGCGCCGGAAGGATTGTGCGGGCTGTTGATCATCAGCATCCGCGTATTAGGGCCGATCGCGTCGCGCACTCGTTGCCAGTCGGGCGCGAAGGTCTGCGGGTCGAGCGGGATATGCACAGCGCGCGCGCCGGCCAGATCGATCGCCGGTTCGTAGCAGTCGTAGCAGGGATCGAGCACGATGACCTCTTCGCCCGCCCGCACCACCGCGTGGATCGCGTTGAAGATCGCCTCGGTGGCGCCGCTGGTCACGGTGATTTCGCTATCGGCATCCGGCAGCAGGCCGTAAACGCGCGCTGTCTTCCCGGCGATGGCCCGGCGCAGCGCGGGGATCCCGGTCATCATCGAATACTGGTTGTGCCCCGCGCGCATCGCCCTGTCGAGTTCTTCGACCAGCCGCTGCGGCACCGGGAAATCGGGAAAACCCTGTCCAAGATTGATCGCGCTGTGCTCGGCAGCCAATTGCGACATCACGGTGAAGATGGTGGTGCCCACCTTGGGCAACTTGGTCTGCGGCATGCTCGGATCCATAGAAGGGGGAGTTGCGAAACAATCAGGTCGCAGCGGGCGCGTAGCACACCTGCGTCGACCGGCGCCAGAGTTTACGGGGCGGCGCGTCTGGGTTAAACCTTCACCCATGCAGTCCTCCATTGTGTCCACCGACCAGATCCGCATCGCGGGACTGGTCCACGCCTATCTTGCTGCGGAGTATCGCTGGGAGCTGGATGGCGACTGGCTGAGCCTGCACATCGGCGAAGCGGCGCCGGCCGTCGCCCGGCGTTTCCCGGGCGCCGCGCAGTTCGGCCTGCTGTCCGCCTGGAATCCCCACTCCGCCCAGCGTCCGGAACCGGTCAACCGTGCTGCGGACGATATGCTCCAGCAGGAGCTGCTCGATAGCGGCCATGTCTACCGGCCTGCGTTCTCTTCGGCCGCGAACCGCTCTTGGCGGGAGCCGAGTTGGCTGGTCGTCGATATGCCGCTGAGCGACTTCGACGCGCTTTCTCGCCACTATGGACAACTGGCCACACTGCATTGGATGGCCGACGAAGCCATCAGAATGCGCGTGGATACGAAGCCGCCCCCCGGGTTCGAAGCAAATCCCGATATCGATTGGCTTCGAATCTGAATCGGGATCGTCGGCCAGCGCTGATTCGAGCGTCTGCTCCAATCGCCCGCATCTAACATTCCGCCCCCCTCTTCACGCCTTGGTGAATCCCTTGCCGGATCAGGACATGGGACTTGCGGACCCGCATCTGGCTTCACTGCCCGCAATCTATATGGCGGCGGATTACAAATGGGAACTGCATGGCCACTGGTCGGCGATCCGCATCGGCGGCCTCGCTCCCGAACTCGACGCCGCCTTCCCCGAAGCCAGGCATTTCGGCATGCTGACCGCCTCCAATCCGGGCTACATCGCCCGCAGCGATGCCGAAAACCGCGCTGCCGATCTGGCACTGCAGCGCGAACTCGAGCAGTTGGGACTACAACACCGTCCGGGCTTCGCGATCGCGTCCAACCGTGCGTGGAAGGCCTACAACTGGCTGGTGGTCGATCCGGATGTGGCGACATTCGATTCCCTGGGCCACCGGTTCGGCCAGATCGGCACGCTGCTGTGGTCGCGCGGCGGACCGGTGAGGCTGCGGATGCGCGCGGAACGCCCGCAGACACTGGCGGAAGATCCGGCAATCGACTGGATAGGCGATGCGTGCCGTACAGAAACGATAGTCGCCAGGGAAAACCTCACCTCTACTGCGTAAAATCATCGTCCTCGGCTGGAATCCAGCCCACGATCCGGCCCACTGCCCGTCCGCGATGACCGCTCTCCCCTTCGATGCATCTTCGCCCCCGCTGGCGACCCCACTGCTTGCGGCACGCGGCCTGAGCTTCGCGCGCAACGACGAGCCGGTGTTCGGCCCGCTGGATCTGGCGGTCGATGCCGGCGAAGCGCTGCTGATCCGGGGCGACAACGGCGCTGGGAAGACCACACTGCTGCGGGTACTCGCGGGTCTTCTGCAGCCGGAAGCGGGCAGTATCCAGATTGATGGCCACGGCACCGACGCACCAGCGCGGACCCGCGCGCTGGCGTATCTAGGTCATCTGCCGGCGCTGAAAGCCGATCTCGGCGCACTGGAGAACCTCGAATTCCTCTGCGGCCTGCAGGGTCGCCGTCGTGGCCAGTCGTCCGATGCAGCGATCCGCATCGTCGGTCTCGACGGATATCAGGACGCACTCGCCCGCCAACTCTCGGCGGGACAGAAGAAACGGCTGTCGCTTGCGCGGATCTGGCTCTCGCCGGCGCCGGTGTGGCTGCTGGACGAACCTTATGCGAACCTCGACCTTGACGGCATCGACCTGGTCAATCGGATGGTGCAGGCGCATCTGCGCGAAGGCGGCGCGGCGCTGGTGACCACCCACGGCGCCTATGCGGCGCCCCCGGTACGCACGCGGGAACTCTTGCTGCGACGGGCGGCATGAGCACCGATCCTCAGCGCCCGCCGCGCATGGGCATCAGCGGCAGCGGTCCCTCGCTGACGGGCGCGGCGCGTGCCCTGCTCGCACGCGATCTGCGCCTGCTCTGGCGCCGCCGCGGCGACGCGCTGCAGCCGGCGCTGTTCGCATTGATGGTGGTGGTGCTGTTCGCGCTGGCGCTGGGCAACGATCCCGCCCTGCAGGCCCGGGTCGCCGCAGGCGTGCTCTGGGTCGCGGCGCTGTTGGCCGGGCTGTTGGCCCTGGACACGCTGTTCCGCGGCGACGCGGAGGATGGCTCACTGGAACAATGGATGCTGGCGCCGGTCCCGCTGGCATGGCTGGTGGCAGTGCGCACCTTCATGCACTGGGCGACGACCGCGTGGCCGCTGCTGTTGGCCACGCCCTTTCTTGCCGAACTCATGCATCTGCCGCGCGCGCAGTTGCCGGTACTGATGACCGGGCTGGCGCTGGGCACGCCGCTGCTGAGTCTGATCGGCGCGGTGATTGCCGCATTGACCGTGGGCATGCGCCGCTCCGGTATCCTAGTCGGGCTGCTCGCCTTGCCGCTGTATGTGCCGGTGCTGGTATTCGGCGCCGGCAGCGTCGCTGCCAGCGCGCAGGGCCAGGATCCGGTCGGACCGATGCTGCTGTTGGGCGCAGGCCTGATCGTCGCGATGGTGCTGGCGCCGCTCACTGCAGCGGCGGCGATCCGGATCGCAGTGAATTGAGACACCATGAATCGAGCCATGCACCATGAACGTTTTCGCTTGAGGCAGATCAATGCCCACATCGGAAGTCTCCGCGACAATGCGCCCGCATTGCGCGTCTTCAGTTCCATTTGATCGATCGATGACAGGCTCCACCTCGACATGAATCCCGTCGTACGCTGGTTCCACCAACTCGGATCGCCGCCGTATTTCGACCGCTTCGCAGCGCGTTGGGCGCCGTTGTGCTTCGGGCTGGCGCTGCTGGTGATGCTGTGGGGCGGCTGGCAGGGTCTGTTCGTCGCGCCGGCCGATTACCAGCAGGGCGACAGCTTCCGGATCCTCTATATCCACGTGCCGTCGGCCTGGATGAGCATGTTCGTCTTCGCGCTGATGGCGTTCTACGCGGCGATCGCGCTCATCTGGCGGATCAAATTGTGCGAAATCCTGGCGATGGCCTGCGCGCCGATCGGCGCCGCTTTCACCATCATCACGCTCGCCACCGGTTCGATCTGGGGTAAACCGATGTGGGGCACTTGGTGGGAGTGGGACCCGCGTCTGACCAGCGAATTGATCCTGCTGTTTCTGTATCTGGGCGTGATCGGTCTGTATCAGGCCATCGACGACCGCCGCAACGCCGCGCGCGCCGCCGGGCTGCTGGCGATCGTCGGCGTCGCCCTGCTGCCGGTGATCCGCTACTCGGTGGAGTGGTGGAACTCGCTGCATCAGGGCCAGACCATCCGCGTGTTCGGCGAATCGAGCATGGACCCCAGCATGATCCCGCCGCTGGTGGCGATGGTCATCGGCACCAAGTTCTGGTTCCTCGGCTCCCTGCTGCTGCGGGCGCGTGCCGACAATCTCGAACGCGAAGCCGGCAAGGACTGGGTTCGCCAGCGCGCAGGCATCGATACGGCTTCGGAGCGCACACCATGACGCCCGATGGAATGACCTACGTCGGTTATGTCATCGCCGCTTACGCGGTGTTCGTCGTCGTGCTGCTGTGGGATCTGGTCGCACCGCTGCTGCGCATCCGGCGCATTCTGCGCAACGTCTCTTTGCGCGCGAAACGCGCAGCCGCAAAGGAAGCTCGGCCAACCACGGAGCTACAACGATGAACCCCACCCGAAAACGCCGGCTCTGGCTGGTACTGGCCATACTGGGCGCTGCGGTCGCCGCCACCGCGCTGGTGACGCTTGCCCTGCAGCGCAACGTCGCCTACCTCTACACCCCCAGCGAAATCATCGCCGGAAATGCCGGCGCCAAGGTCCGGGCCGGCGACGCCGTGTTCCGCCTCGGCGGCATGGTCTCGGCCGATTCGTTCCACCGCGATGAAGGTTCGATGGAAGCACGCTTCCGCGTCACCGACGGCGACGGCGAACTCGAAGTGAGTTACACCGGCATCCTGCCCGACCTGTTCCGCGAAAAGCAGGCGGTCGTCGCGACCGGACGCATGAAGGGCCAGATATTCGTCGCCGAGCAGGTGCTGGCCAAGCACGACGAGACCTACGTGCCGAAGGAAGTTGCCGACAAAATGGGCCTCGCGCACAAGAAGCACAATGTGCCCGACCCCGGCGCGGCCAAACCGGTCGAACCGCCGACATCGGAGTACTGATCCACATGCATCTGCTCCCGGAGTTCGGCCAGATCGCACTGATCCTCGCGCTGCTGATCGCTCTGCTGCAGGCGACCTTGCCGCTGCTCGGCGCGCAGCGCGGAGTGGCGCCGTGGATGGCCATCGCGCGACCGGCGGCATGGGCGCAGCTTGGATTGGTCGGCGCGGCTTTCGCGATCCTGACTTGGGCGTTCGTCGCGCAGGATTTCTCGGTGCGCTATGTCGCCACGCACTCCAATTCGCTGTTGCCGATGATGTACCGCTACTCCGCCGTGTGGGGCGCGCATGAAGGTTCGCTGCTGCTGTGGGTCCTGATTCTGACCGCTTGGACAGCAGCGGTCGCGATGTTTTCCAGATCGCTGCCAGAGCAGGTCGTCGCCCGCGTGCTCGGGGTGATGGGCATCGTCAATGCCGGCTTCATGGCCTTCCTGGTCTTCACCAGCAATCCTTTCGAACGGATCCTGCCTGCCGCCGCCGAAGGCCGCGACCTCAACCCGCTGCTGCAGGATTTCGGCCTGATCGTGCATCCGCCGATGCTGTACATGGGCTATGTCGGGTTCGCGGTGCCGTTCGCGTTCGCGATCGCCGCCCTGCTCGACCGCAACGCATCGCGACCGGAAGAAGTGGCGCGCTGGCTGCGCTGGACACGCCCGTGGACCAACGTCGCCTGGGGGTGCCTGACGATCGGCATCGGGCTGGGCAGTTGGTGGGCGTATTACGAACTGGGCTGGGGCGGCTGGTGGTTCTGGGACCCGGTGGAAAACGCCAGTTTCATGCCGTGGCTGGCTGGCACCGCTTTGCTGCATTCGCAGGCGATCACCGAGAAGCGCGGCAGTTTCCGCAGTTGGACGCTGCTGCTGGCAATCGCGACATTTTCGCTGTCGCTGCTCGGCGCATTCCTGGTGCGTTCGGGCGTGGTGACCAGCGTACATACCTTCGCCTCCGATCCTGGACGCGGCCTGTTCATCCTGATTTTCCTCGGGCTCGTCGTCGGCGCTTCTCTGGTGCTGTATGCGTTGCGCGCACCGGAGGTCGACGGCGGCAAACCCTTCACCGGCGCATCGCGGGAAGCGCTGCTGCTGCTGAACAATCTTTTCCTCACCGCCGCCTGCGCGATGGTGTTGATCGGCACGCTGTATCCGCTGCTCGCCGATGCGCTTGAGCTGGGCAAGATTTCGGTCGGCCCACCCTACTTCTCGCTGCTGTTCATGGTGCTGATGGCCCCGATCATGCTGTTGCTGCCGCTTGGGCCGTTGATGCGCTGGCAACGTGATGAATTCGCGCGTCCGCTGCGTCTGCTGCTGCCGTGGGCGGCGCTGGCGCTGGTGGCCGGCACCATCGCCTATTTCATGGCGCCCAACGGGCCTTGGAAAACCGCAGTGGGCGTCGCCGGTTCGGCCTGGATCGCACTCGGCACCGCACGCTTCGTCTGGCAACGTCTGCGCACGCACCGCAGCCCACTGACCCCCGAGATGCTCGGCATGGTGCTGGCGCATAGCGGCATCGCAGTGTTCCTGATCGGCGCGCTGCTGGTGGAAGCACAGGTGCAGAAACGTGAAATCGCGATGAAGCCGGGACAGACGCTGACCATCGGTCGCGACAGTTTCAGATTCGACGGAGTACAGCGTTTGCAGGGGCCTAATTACATCGCCAGCCGCGGCACGGTGGCTGTCTTCCGCGACGATCGCCGCGTGACCACGCTGCACCCCGAGAAACGCGAGTACGCCAGCGGCGGCCAGGTGATGACCGAAGCGGCCATCCGTCCGGGCGTCAGCCGCGATCTGTTCGTGGCTTTGGGCGAGCCGCTGGGCGGCGATGCCTGGGCGGTGCGCGTGCACATCAAACCTTTCATCCGCTGGGTGTGGCTTGGCGCGATCATGATGGCGCTCGGCGGCTTCGTAACTGCAGCGGATCGACGTTTCCGCAAACCCCGCAGCACGGCGGACGATCACGAAAGCACCCAGTCCGCCTCGGAAACGCGCACGCAGAAACGTGATCCTCTCGAA
>JBIITV010000239.1:0-3762 GCA_044340325.1 Lysobacteraceae bacterium | reverse complement strand
AAACGCCGCAGTTCCGGCGCAATGGTCAGACCGATCGCATGTCGATACGCATCGACCGCCGCCTGTGTCTGTCCTGCATGCGCCAGAAGATGCGCTTTCGCGGCCCAGTACGGTTGATAGTTGAGCACCGCGTCCGACGGCACGCGCTGCAGACAGATCAGACCCGCATCAGCGCTTTCGGCTTCGCCTACCGCCACCGCGTGCGCCACCTCCGCGCCGACGGTCGGCGCGATCGCCAGCAGACAGGTATACAGCGTGGCGATTGCCCGCCACGGCACCCGCCCGCACGCCGCACGCTGGGCGTGCGCCGACTGGATCGCGGCTTCGATCTGGAACGGGCCCGGTTGACGCAACGACGCGGCGTGCAGCAGAACGCTGTCCGCCTCGCGGATCGCGGCGATGTCCCAGCGCGCGACATCCTGCTCATGCAACGGCACGAATTCGCCGTCGGCATCGAATCGCGCGGCACGTCGCGATTCGCAGAAGACCAGCAGCGCCAGCAGGCCCTGCGCTTCGGCATCCTCCGTACGCAGACCGGCCAACAGCCGCGCGAGAAACAATGCTTCACCGCGCAGCTGCGAGGCCGATGCGTCGTCCGGCTGCATGCGGTCTCCGCCCAGCGCATAGGCGCCGTAGATCGCCTCCAGCACCGCGTGCGTGCGCATCGGCAGATCGCGCGATTCTGGCAGCTCGAAATCGATGCCCGCCTCGCGGATCTTGCGCTTCGCGCGCACCAGCCGCTGCGCCAGGGTGGCCGGCGCAAGCAGAAACGCCTGTGCCATGTCTTTCACCTCGACGCCGAGCACCAGTTGCAGCATCAGCGCGCTGCGCACTCCTGCGTCGATGGCCGGATGCGCACAGACGTAGAGCAACTGCAAACGACGGTCCGGAATTCCCGACAAAGCCTCTTCCTGCAGCGGTGGCGTCCACGGCTCGGCGAAGTCGCCGCCATCGATCGATTCGTCGCGGGCGCGGTCCTCGTAAGCGCGAACGGCGCGAAGGTGCCGATGCCCTTCCTGCAGGCGCCGACGCGCAGCGGCCAACAGCCACGCCTCCGGCGCATCGGGTACGCCCTGCTCCGGCCAATTGCGCAGCGCGGCAACGAACGCGTCGCCCACCGCATCCTCCGCCGCCTGCGGGTCGCGCCATTGAGAGGCCAGCCAGGCGACCAGCCTCCCGTAGGCATCGCGCGCGGCGGTCTCGGCGGCGCGCTGTGCGTCGTTCATTGCGCGGGTGGCGGCTGCAGCACCGGCCGTACTTCGGTACTGCCGTATTCCGATGCCGGGCTGCGTGCCGCCCATTCCAGCGCCTGGTCGAGCGAGTCCACCTTGATGATGAAGTAGCCGCCCACGTGTTCGCGGGTGTCGGCGAATGGGCCGTCCTGGATCAGGCGTTCGCCGCCACGGACGCGAATGTGGGTGGCGGTATGCGGCGCCTGCAGGCCGTTGCCGCTGACCACCACACCGGACGCGTTCAGCGCACCGATGTAGGCGTTCCAGGCACCCCAGTAGGGGCCGGCCTCGGTCGGATGTTCGCGTTTGGCGAAGGTCTCGGGGCTTTCGTTGAAGATCAACATGTATTCCATGGCAACAGTCCTCGGCATCGTGAGTGAAGGGAATGAGACGGCGAATCGCCGCCTCACATCACAGATGCGCGAGCAGGGCGCCAATCGACCGCTGACCGGAAATTTTTTCGGAGCCTACAGCGCCGGCGGCGCCGCAGCCACGGGATCCGATTCCGGGGGCAACCGCGTGCGCGACACCTCCCACCACCAGAACACGAAGCCGATCAACGTAAAGGACGCTGCGCCCAGCGCCAGCCACAGCGGATGATGGCTGAGCATCGGCGAGACCACGCCGGCGACGGCCGACTGCAGGATCAGACTCGTGAAGGCCTGCAGCGACGACGCCGTGCCGCGCTGACGCGGGTACATGTCGAGAATCGCCAGGGTGAGGATCGGGAACACCATCGAGATGCCCATCGCATTGATCACCATCGGCACCAGCGCCCACGGCAGCGACGGCTGCGGTTCCAGCAGGTTGTAGCCGATATTGAGCACCGCTGCGAGACCGCACAGCGCAAACCCCGCTCCGGCCAGGCGCGTGCCGCTGATCCGCCCCGCCGCGCGGCCGGAGAGGAACGAGCCGAACACCATGCCGGCGATGGTCGGCACGAAGAACCAGCCGAACTGGTCCTGCTGCAGCTTCAGGTGATCCAATACGAATGCCGGCGCCGATGCGATATACAGAAACAGTGCGGCGAAATTGAATCCGCCTGCCGCAGCAAAGCGCTGAAAGCGGCGGTTGAGAAAAATATAGCCGTGGTTGCGCAACAGTTGTTTCGGCGACGGCCGGAAGCGCGCCTCGGGCGGGTGCGTTTCCGGCAAGACCAGCCACGTTGCGAGCAGCAACACGGACGAGAACAGCACCAGAAACCAGAAGATCGCCGGCCAGCGCTCCCAGCCGAGGATCCAGCCGCCGATGATCGGCGCCAGCGCGGGCGCGATGCCGAAGATCATTGACACCTGACTCATCAACTTCTGCGCGTACTGGCCCTGGAAGACATCGCGGATCGCCGCACGGCCGACGATCAGACCCACACCCGCGCACATGCCCTGCAGCGCGCGGAACGCCAGCAGCATCGGCAAGCTGGTCGACAAGGCGCAGCCGATCGAGGCCAGCGTGAATACGATCAGCCCGCCGAGGATCACCCGTTTGCGCCCGATCGCATCCGATAACGGACCATGGACCAGACTCATCAGCGCATAGGCGAGCAGATAGGCGCTGATGGTCTGCTGCAGCGCTACTTTGTCGGCGCCGAACTGCTCGCCGATCTGCGGAAACGCCGGGAACATGGTGTCGATCGAGAACGGGCCGATCATCGCCAGACCGCCGAGGATCAGGGCCAGACGGGCACGGGATGGTGCGACGGACGGTGCGGACATGGGCAGCCAGAGAGCTCAGCGAACCCGCATGGTACGCGGGCACGTCAGCCGAGTCGCGATGCTCCACCGGCACGCTATAATCCGCCGGCACGGTGGGAGAAGCGGTCCGGGAGAATCCGGATCGCTGCCGAAGGCGCAATTCGCCCGGAATCGCTCAGGCCAGATACCGCCGCGTGTACAGCACTCTGGAGAGATCGGCCGCCGGCAACGGCAGCGTCGGCGCCGAAGGGGCAAAACGCAGGGGTTCTTCGTCTCCCTCGCGTTCAAACTCTCAGGCAAAAGAACAGAGGGGCGAGCGGGGTTTTCGAGCGACGCAAGTCGCCGGCCCGCAAGCGCTCGTCGGCCGTGAGGACGGCGAGCCGGAACGCCCTTCCCGCGGCTTCGGCCGCGCCAGACGATGCCTGCCCATGTCCTCGACTCCGATCTCACGCGCTTCCCTGCATACATCCAGCTTGCGTGCACTCGAACACCACTCCGCGTTCATCGAACGCCACATCGGCCCCAACGATATCGAGATCGCGCATATGCTCCGCGCGATCGGCCAGGATTCTCTGGACGGGATGACCGACGCCATCGTCCCGGCGAGCATCAAATCGTCGACGCCGCTGGCGCTGCCCGAAGCGATCACCGAAGTCGAAGCGCTGGCGAAGATCCGCGCCATCGCCGACCGCAACCAGGTGTTCCGCAGCTTCATCGGCCAAGGCTATTACGGCACGCATACGCCGAACGTCATCCTGCGCAATATCCTCGAAAATCCCGCGTGGTATACGGCGTACACGCCGTATCAGGCGGAGATTTCGCAGGGCCGCATGGAAGCG